>NZ_JBDSQY010000067.1:0-51236 GCF_039929585.1 Capsulimonas sp. | reverse complement strand
CCGATGTGCGGACTTTCCTTGGATCGCGATACCAATGCCGCTGTCAATATTTTGGCTCTGGGACAACAGAGCCTCGCTTCCGTGGAAGCGTAGAAGCCCGCTGATTTATCAGCGTGGAGTTGTCACTGATCGGGCTGCAAGTAATTGATCACCTTGCTACGCCCGCGCAATGACTTGAGATATCCGTGCAGGAACATTTGCATCTCGGCCTCCTCAAAGCTCTTTTGCGCGGCCGCATACAGTCCGTTCTCGGCCTGGGGATGGCTCGATCTCGTCGATACGGCCTTGATGAGATGGAAGCCATAATCCGATTTCACCGGGCTAGCCGTAATCCCACCCGGCTTCAATGCCTGCGCCGCCGCGAGTACGTTCGGCCCGAAGGCGCAGTTGGATTGTTGGATGATCCCGAGGTCGCCACCGGCCTTCTTGGAAGCCGGATCTTCGGAGTATTGCCTTGCCAGATCTTCGAACGTCCTGCCGTTTCCGAGCCTCTCCTGGATTTTCGCCACAATGGCGAGCGCGTCCGATTCGGTATGCGGCCTGGCGCCCGGTATGCGCGACGCCGCCGCGCCTCGCGTCAAGATGAGGATTTGTTTGGCATGCGCCGACGTCTGGGGGCCAATCGATTTCACAAGCAGCTTGCCGGCGAGCAGCCGGTACATTTGAGACGTTCGAAACTCAGCCATCGTCTCATGGCTCTGGTTGAGGAGATCACTCAGCGTTCTCGGCTTGATGTTGTTGCGTATTTCACTCAGGGCGGCGTCGACTTCGGCGGGCGCGACCACGACATTCTGCTTTGCGGCCTCGTGCTGCACCACGACGTTGGTGACCATATCGTCGAGCACGGGTGGTCCGGCGAGCCGCGTCGCCAGATCCGATACTTGCGATACCGTGATGTTCTGGCCGTTCACGGAGGCGGCAATTCCAGGCGGCCCGGA
Organism: Capsulimonas sp.; assembly: GCF_039929585.1. Taxonomy (NCBI): domain Bacteria; kingdom Bacillati; phylum Armatimonadota; class Armatimonadia; order Capsulimonadales; family Capsulimonadaceae; genus Capsulimonas; species Capsulimonas sp. The sequence goes on along the minus strand of NZ_JBDSQY010000067.1, from coordinate 50,298 downwards.
CTCGTACGTCCCGAGATAGGTCTCGACATTAGCCTTGTCTTTAAGTGACTGAACGAACTTGGGAGTATAAACCTTGAACTGCCCCTCTCTAACCCGGGCCGTCGCCACGGCATACAGCTCCTTCTCAGACGCCGAATGAGCCTCGGCGGAGCTGACAACCAGCAGGAAATGGTATCCGAATGCACTGGTTACGGGCGGCAAGGTCACAGTTCCTGGCTTGAGAGCGAACATGGCGCGAAACACGGCCGGTTGGGCGCACAACATTTGGGCGGAGGAATCGCTGGCCGAATTCGGAACATCGGCCACGACGCCGATGTCGCCGCCTTTTTGTTTGTTTGCGGCGTCGTCGGAGTATCGCTTCGCGAGATCCTCGAACCTGGTCCCGGCTTTCAAGTCCCGCTCTATTGCCACAACGATCCCTTTCGCCTCGGCCGCGCTATGCATCGAATCTCCCTGGCTCGGCGCGGCGCCTTGAGGCCGAACCCGTACCAGTATCTCGCGGACGTGGCGCATCTTCACATGCGGCAGGAGGCTCGATGCGAGTCTTTCGGCTTCCATTTCGATCCGTAAATCGTCGCGCATGGCGCCCAGAGACATGTCATGCTGTTTCAGTTCATCCTCAAGGATCCGGGGCTTCATCATGGCGCGCACATTGGCGACTCGGGCATCGATGTCTGCTTGGGAGACCGCGATATTGTCCTTCCGCGCCTCCTGGTCGATCAGGGCGTTGCCAATCAGTTGGTCGAGTATCGCCGGGCCGGACTTGCGCATGGCCACATCGGCGACATTCGACAGTAAGATGTTTTCGCCATCGACAGTCGCCGCTACCCCGGAAGGGCGGGCGCCCTCTGAGCGAATGGATGCGGCGTGTCGCTTGGAGACGAACTCGTGCTTAATAAGGGCGCCGGCGGCCGCGACGGCACATAACGACGCGACGGCAATTACCGCGGATCTCGCGGCCAAGGTTGCATTTCTCAACAGTACTAATCCCTTCGGCTCCGGCAGCCGATCATCATTGCGGAGATCTACGGAACGGATGCGCGGCGCTTGGAAATGGAGTCCCAAGCGCCGTGCGAGGACTATATCCGCTGCTGCCGCCGGTTAACGGCAGCAGCGCCAGAAGTAGGCGTCTCGGGTGCTCAGGCCGCTAATTATGGCCCCAGCTGCCCCAGAAACTATTAGTAGTGAACTGCTGCCATCCATTCGTCGATGTCGGTTCGACTCCAAAGGAGACTTCCCGCAGAGTGTTGTTGTGCAACTTACCGGCCTGGGAAGCCCACTTGAAGTAAGCGTTACAGTCTTCATTGCCGCTATCTCGGCTGCTGGCGCCGCTAAAAATAATCACATTGTTAGCGCCGTTACTTGCTTGCCAAACAGATGAGTAAAATCTGCCCCCAATGGTTTGATTGGAAGCGATCTGGGTTCCCCAGTTTCCACTATTGGTGGAATGCTCAACGACAATGAGCTCGTCTTGCAGGTTACTTGTCCACATGTCATACATGTAAGTATACAGGTTGACGCCGGATGTTGGGGGGCTTACATTAAATCCGGATACAAACCAACTGCTGTAAATATCCTGGTTAATAACCTGTGATTGTACATGTGGGTAGCCTTTGGTGCCGCCACCCGAGTAGCTTGCGGCGGAAGCCCAGTTATTGGCGTTGTTGGCGTACAACATGCAGGAAGCCGAAGATCCCCACTCATTCTGGTACACGGTCCAGCTCCCATAGTTGACGCTGGCCCACTGCCCGCTAGAAGAGTAGTTCCAGGCATGCGCCGGAGCCGCCATGCTCACCATGGCCGCCACGAGGGGAATCGCCCCACAAACAGACCGCAAATTCATCTTCAACATCATTGTCCTCTTTGGATCTTCGAAACAACGGCGCCGGCCAATTCCGGAACACCGCACCTTGAAACGCCATTCTGTATGGCATTACTAGCGTTTAAACTCCCACGCGTACTATTACTTCGAGCCGGTCTGCCGACCACCCGGCACAGCCAGTGGTCCGTGAGTCGGAGAGGGCGCTTGGGGGAAGGTTGAGACCTTGAACTCGGCGAATTTCATTAAGCATCTCCTCTTGTGAAGCATGTTACAGCGAGCGATTTGGGCTGCTCTATAACACACTGAAACCCATTTTTATCTGTATTTCAATTGAAGCCAATAGACTTTAATATTCCCTCCCCCTCGTATTATTCATTCCTCATCTCGATAGATTTCAACGCCGCTCGGATGGCGCGAATGCCGATGTGCGCCGCCGCATCCATATGGGGCTTTCTCGACAATTATATGTCTACCCGCTTTTGAAGAGCCTGCTCCAATCTACTGGAACTTCCACTGCTGGTGCGCGCCCTCGCCTACGGTCCACTGGTCGACATTCGCGCCATTGGCGGTACTGGCGCCGTACACTTCCAGGACTTTGCCGCTGTTAACGTTCTTCAGGTTGTAGACGCCCGGGGTAAAGGGGCATACGACCCACTGCTGGTTCGCTTGACCGCTCGATGTCCACTGATCAACCACCCCGCCGTCCGAACCAGACCATCCATTGACCTCGAGAGCCTGGCCACTGAAGACGTTGATCAACTTGACGACGTTGTTGCCCAGATTGGTGAGGGTCCACTTCTGATTGTTGCCGCCGTTGACGGCCCATATGTCCATCTGCGTCCCATTCGTTGTGGACCATCCCGGATCGTCGAGAGCCTTGCCGCTCTGGACGCCGACAATGGTGTAGGTTCCGTTCGGGATCAGGGTGTTGGTCGGAGGCGGAAGCGCCAATCCGCCCGTCAGCGCGCTGGCCTGGCCTTGGTCCTGAACGGCGCCCGTGGTCCAGTCGAAGAGCTGCCCTGGAGTATCCCAGCAGATAGGCGCCATGCCGTGGCGGTGGGCGGAAGTCACGACATACTTATCCCAGTACGTCGACGAGGCGCGATTGAGGCTCTTGTCCGGCTCGGATAAACCGCTTCTGAGCGAGGCGCGGAACTCGCCGATGATTACGGGAACACCCCTGCTGGTGAACTTGTTCTGCATCTTCTGGAACTCGGCGTCCAAATAACTTTCTTCACCCGAAGTCGCGTTGTGTGCGGTATTTGTGGTGGAGTGATAGCCCTGTCCCCAGAAGTAGAACATGTTGCCCCACCACTCATCGCTGGTCATCAGGCAGAATTGGAAGGGCGAGTAGAAGTGGACTTCCACTATCATGCGGCCAGGAGTCGGGTCTGACGGCAGCGAGTTCATCAGCGTGTCGGTCGTATCGATGTCGGTGCTCGGTCCCTGGACGACCAGCCAGCGAGAGCTGTTGTTGCCGCCCTTGCTGCGAACCACGTTGACGAACGTCTGATAGTAGGTCATCAGTTCGGACATCTGGGCGGCATTGCCGACACTGGGTTCGTTGGCGGCGGCAAAGAGTAGATGACTGTCATAACCAGCGAAGGTGGTCGCGATCTGCCCCCAGTACGAATTCATCTTGGCGTTGAGCGTGGAATTCACCGTTCCTGTTAAGTGGTTTTCCAGCCAGCCGCCGTCCCAGTGATCGTTGATGATGACGGTCAGCCCCCGGGCGTAGCACCAATCGACGACTTGCTTGACTTGCGCCATATAGGTGGCGTCAATCTGGTAAGTGGACTGGTTGGCGTGCGTGTCCCAGGCGCAGGGGATGCGGACGGTGTTGAACCCAGCGTTTCCCACGGAGTTGATCAGCGCCTGTGTCGGCTGAGGGCTCCAGCAGCCGACCCCGCAGGTCGCTTCCATCGTATTGCCGAGATTCCATCCGTAGCTCGGATTTGGCAGCTGCGCGAATGCGGCAGTCGGAACAGTTATCAATACTGCAATTGTAGCAACAGATGCAATTTTAGATTTGAGTGTGCAGGTCTTCATAGACAGCTTTCTAATTTCAGTTCAACCGATGACCTCACAAAAAGGTCCGCGTAAACTTTGATCTAGTAAATGTGTTCGAGGATTCGCTGGGTAAGGCGTCCGCCGATACGTCCATGTACCGTAGACATAGTGGCTGCCTTCTGCCGATAGAAGTGACCTCGACACGAAACGAGAAGATCCTGAAGCTGACGTTTTGCAACAGTCCGTGCGAATTGCGCCAGTTCATGATCGCCAGCAGGCCCACATCATTGCTGGGGAGCTGCTGGTTTCGGAAGAACATCAAGATGTTCTTGACATCGTTAACCTGCCAGATTTGCCACTAGGGAATGCTCCAATCTCCTTTCTCCGGTCACCAGCCAGCGCCGTCCGGTGCTCCACCGAGAGTGATGACGTTGGCGGGCACGCGGTATGTGTTACTAGCATTGCGATAATTTCTTTTAGAATAAATTGTAAAATCCGTAATGGGTCTTCTCGGTTGCGATATCGACTCGATCAGCTGGCGAGTTACCAGCTGATCGAATCGACATAGCAGGTTCCTGTCCATTGCGCGCTGGCAGTGAACTGCACGCCGCATTGCTGAAGCGGCGTGGCGGCCTTCGACGGCACGGTTACGGTGAGGGTGTTCCAGGCGTTTGTCTTAAGGTTTTTGATCGGCTTCGAGGTTCCCGTCCGAACCCGGTTGCGGTCTATCGCATACGGCTGGACCGCACTGATCTTGCTCCCCTTCGGGATCCAGACACGGAACGTGATCTTTTTGCCTGCCGGCGTAGACGGCGCTGCGACCGAGACTGACGACGAGCTTGCGGCGCCACTGAAGCTCAACGCCAGCGACTGCGAACCAGCGTACTTACGTGCGGTAGACAGGGCGATGTCCGTGATTGACTTCCCGCTCGATGTCACTCCCTGCTTGCTCAGTTCAAAACAATACTGCGCGCCGTCCCCGCCGGGAGGTGGAACAGCGGAGCCCCCCGTCATTGAGCGTGCGGCGGCTGGGTCAAGGACCACGCCGTTTTTGAAATCGAAAATCGATCCAGGAGTGTCCCAGCAGATCGGAGACAGTCCGTGGCTCTGTGCGGAATCGACGACGTACTTGTTCCAGTACGTCGTCGCGGCATGGTTCAGCTCCAAGTTCGCTCCGTCCAGCTCCTGGTTTGCTTTGCGCGGTTCGGCGCGGAGTTCGCCCACGATGACAGGGATGCCCTTGCTGGCGAACTTATCGTACATTTTTTGGAACTGCGCGTCTACAACAGCTTCTTCACCCCAGGTGGCGTTGCGCGAGGGAAGCGTGGCGGAATGATAGCCCTGCCCCCAGAAGTAGAACATCTTGCCCCAGGACTGATCGCTATCCATCAGGCAGAACTGATACGGGCCGTAAAAGTGTATTTCCACCATCAGACGGCGAGGCGTCGGGTCCTTCGGCAGGGTATTCATCAACGAACTGGTCGCATCAATATCGGCGGTCGGCCCCTGAACCACAAGCCAGCGAGCATTGTTATTGCTACCTCCGGCGCGAACCGCGTCGACGAACGTCTGGTAATAGGTCATCAATTCGGACATTTGCTCGGCGGTCTTCACACTCGGCTCATTGGCGGCGGCAAACAGCAGCCGGTGATCATAACCGGCGAAGGTGGCCGCGATCTGTGTCCAGTAGGACTTCATCTTGGCGTTGATCTTGGGATCCACCGCGCCCGTCAGATGGTTTTCCAGCCATCCGCCATCCCAGTGATCGTTGACGATGACGGTCAGCCCTCGGGCATAACACCAATCGACCACCTGCTTGACCTGCGCCATATAGGCGGCGTCGATCTGATAGGTCTTTTGATCGGCGTGACTGTCCCACGCGCACGGAATGCGAACGGTGTTGAACCCAGCATTCCCGACCGCATTGATCAGCCCCTGGCTGGGCGTTCCACCCCAGCAGCCGACGCCGCAGGGCGGCTCCATCGTATTTCCGAGATTCCACCCATAAGTCGGCGTCGGCAACTGTGCGAACGCGGTGGAAGGCATCAGAAGTCCCGAAATCGCACTGCCGGCTGCGATCAAGGGGCGGAGGTTGCGCGTGCTGATAGAACAAAACTTCATTGCTTCACTTTTCCCAATAACCCGAGTAATATTTGACGCCTAGCTCTCGGATTAAAGAGTACCTGAAAGAGTGAATTATTCTGGCCGCAGCGCGCTACATTCACGTTGGCGCCAGCGCCCCATCGCGCCCAGCGACTCCAGCTTGATGCGTCCCGCTTAGGACGAGAGCCGGTGCGGGAATCCTTCGCGAAGAAGCGGCTCCCGATCGAAGCGAACGATCGTGGCCTCGCGCATCTCCGGGACGGAGGCCATAACGCTCATAAAAACGGCCGCTGAAATGGGCTGTGCATCGATAACCGATCTCGCTTGCAATCGTGTGGATTGGTCGGTTAGTCGCGACAATCTCCGATAGCGCATGCCCCATTCGAACCTCGTGAAGCAGTCGTACGAATGACGTTCTTTCCTCAAAGAGCCGGATCCGCAGACAAGACGGCGACATCCCGATCCGATCCGCGACCTCAAAAGGGTTCCAGTCTCGCATGGGATCAGCAGCGAGAATATACCAGATCCGGGACGATTCTGAACTGGCAGGCGCCGCGCGGACGCATCCGCCATTCAGCTTGATCCAGAGCATGAGTTCCTGCACGTGATGGATCGCAATCACATCCGGCAATTCCTTCGGCTCCTTGATGGCCTTGATCACACAGTCGAGAGACTGCCGGAACTGGGTCCCGCCAGCATCAATCGGACGGGGCAGCCATTGCGACGCCGCCATATCCTCTGGCGGCGCATTGTCCTGATCCTCCGCCAGATAGGGAATCAGCCAATCGGCGGCAAACCGAGAATCCTCGTCTGGCCGGTAGGTAATGTCGAAAGCCATGCCGGCGGGAATGACGATCATATGCTCATGGCGGGCGCAGCACATTTTGCCATTGTGTGCGACTTCCATCGTTCCTCGGCGTACGATGACGATCGTCGTGCGCCGGGAGATGACTTGATGCAGAGTGACTGCCCGACGGAATACGACTTTGGCGACAGAACCTACGGAGGCGCGGGTTTCAACAATACGTTTCATGGCTTTCCTGTCATCACTCGGTATGCTTTGCGCCCGCCTGCCCCCGATATTGCTCGATTGCGCCGATGTTTAGAACTCGAATAGCAGATTTGTCGACTGGCGTTCAAGCTCGCCAATCACCGCGACGCCCATTACCGGTTTCCCGCTGGCGGCTGAGGTCGCTGTGCATCCGCCCTGGCTCTGGCGGCGTCAATTTCGGCTTGTGCGGACGCCGGAGGAGGACTGCCCACACGCGTTGCCGCCAATTCGGCCGCGGTCGGTTTACGGCCATAAAATGACTGCTTGGTTAAATCGCCCTGATCCTGCGAGCCGGATTTCGAGCAGCCTGCACACATGGAAATCAACGACGCAAGCATCATTACGACAGCAACAATATTGACAATTTTGATCATTTCATTTTTCCAAATTGCCGCCGATGACCAGGTCATCGACGGCAAAGATCGGTCTACTTCTACTGCTGATTGTACCATTGGTTCAAATTATTGAGGTTGTTCGGGTTCGACGGATCGGTGGTCTTGATCGGAAGCACCGCCTTAACATGCCCATCGCAATAGAGGAAATTCGCCCTGTCTGCGTGCGTTGGTGTGACCGCTCCGTTAGGTGTGTTGGGGTATTTGCCGGTGCAGTTCGAGGCCGCGACGCATGATCCTGGAAGCGTGCCACCGTTTGCATCCCACGAAAACCCGTCCATATATGAGCAATAGCCGAACGACGATGCGTTTGGGATGTAACCCGCATTATCCAAAACGTCGGCATGGGCCTCGTAGATCATAATCGTCGACGATGGACTTGTAATAAGGCTTAGTATAACAGGGTTACTTTGAACTGGCCCCCACCAATCGGTTTTCGCAAACACACCGGCGTTCGTTGCTTTCCCCGAAGGAAAGGTAAGAAACGTATTGGCTCCATATGAAGACCAAACGCCTTGCCAGCTTTGTGCCGCAGGAGCCCGTCCCGCCTTTGAGTCGTCGGGGCACATAAATACGTTCAACGTCTTGATATAAGGCAGGATAGTCAATGTCCAGCTAGTGCCATCGGGCATGACGGCCAGTGGATACGCTTCGTCGTTGTCTTGGACGTATTGCATGGTGGCAAGGCCAAGCTGCTTCATGTTGGAGAGGCAGGACGCCTGCCGGGCCTTCTCACGTGCTTGAGCGAAGACGGGGAACAGGATCGCGGCAAGAATAGCGATGATTGCTATGACAACGAGCAGTTCGATCAGGGTGAAACCTGATTGGAATGAATTTTTCTTCATTTAGCTTTTTCCTTGTAAAAGTATCCAGTATATTGCAAAAGTATCCATTAGAATATAAAAAGGACCGGTATAGTACCGGGGGCTCCTTTTATATACACCTCCATCCCTTTTGCCGTAGACTTTGGTGTATCAAGTTAATCAACTCTGGGGTCAGTATATCACGAGGCTCTCAACTTGTCAATAGGCTTGGAGAAATCTGATAAACGGGAGGAGTTCAGAAGCTCGCTACTGTCTAACAGCCTTAATCTACTCTTTTTGGGATGAGTGTGGTAATCGTTTGCGAGAGTGCAAGAGCATAATTAGGTGGGTTTGACAGTGCAAGAGTGTCATTTTATGGACACACACGACTTTGGAATGTCTAGATAAGGATATAGAGATAGGCTGTTTCGCCACACGGACGCCCCATTCTCCGGCGTTGCCGGCTGAACTAATCAATCAGCACTCTGATTGACGGGGGGCAGCAGCCGAAGCCAGAAGACGTTTTTAGCCCCAAGGAATCAAATTAAGGAGACGGAGGGATTATGGGTGGCTAATTAGGGATATAATGCGAAAAGAGGCGAATGGCTATGGATGTTCGGTTTGCCGTTCCGTCGAAGAGCGAATCACCAAGCTGACGGGAACCGTGATTCGGCATTCGGACACCGGTGCGCCTGAGATCATCGCATTAAGGCGCTCCACTGCGATCCTGCCGATTTCGCTAAACGGCTGCCGTACTGTTGTTATTCCCCCGCAGAGTGTCTCGGTGGTCGGTAGTCCGTTGAAACCGGTGACAGCAATGTCCTCCGGCACTCTCAAGCCGTATCCGCGTATCCAGTCGATTGCGTATTCGGCGAGGAGGTCGTCGACTGTTACAATAGCGGTTGGACGTTCTTTCATCTGCATCCATCGCTGTAGCACTAAGGCGACGGCCTCCACTGACCATTGCTCCCACTTAAGCTCGCTCGCTTCGATCTCAGGATCATAGGCGATGCCCGCAGTCGCCAGTCCCTCGCGATAGCCGGCGCCACGGTCGATAAAGTCCGATATTCCCTTTGCTCCCAGGTAAGCGATTCGAGTGTGTCCGCGACCCAACAAGTAATTTATGGTTTCGTGCATGCCGTAGGCGTTGTCGGCTACCACATAGCCGACGCCGTTTGGCACTCTTCGCGACATTATCGCGATCACCGGCAGGCCAGAGGCCGCCGCAAATCGAATTTGCGGATGATATGGCGGTGGCGACATCCACAGCAGGCCATCGATCTGCCCGTTGACAAAATCAGAGCCAGTATGGCTGCGCGAGCGGTGCGGCCAGCCCGTATAAAGAAGAACGTCATAACCTGCATTGTCCGCAGCTCGGTTGATTGCTCCAAGCATTGGAGCAACGATGGACCTCTCAACGTGGTGCTCTAAGTCGTAAATCCCGTAAGTCACCAAGCCAAGCGTGTGCGTGCGTCGATCTCGAATTGCTCGGACAAGCGCATTGGGTGTGAAGTATAGTTCCTTCATTGCGTCTTCGATACGAAGTCGCGTCGTCGGACTCATTCGGCCTTTGTCGTTAAGATAGTTGGATATCGTCGACGTTGACACGCCTGCATGCCGGGCGACGTCTGCAATTGTGACCCGCGATTTGACTACGGGCTCTGTAGGAGGCGGCGCTGGTGTGGCCGTGTTCGCTGGCGGAGCATTGAGAATCCAGTTCCCGACGGTCTGAGCGCTCACCGACAACTCGCGGGCAATCTGTCGGTTCGACTTGCCGCTTACATGAAGCTCCAGCGCCCGATCCTGAATAGCCTTCGGATACTTTCGGGGCCTGACGTTCAGGGCGTATCGACGGCCGCACGATACACACTTGTATCGCTGGGCATCTCCTGCGATACCGGCCTTTACCTGTTTGTCGCGGCGACCGCAGTTCGGACACGCGATCATCATATTCCAGTCAACTTCTTTCTTCTCTCGGCGGCGGTAGGTCGCGTGAAGCGATGGAGGCGTCATTATGTTAGGGGCGGATAAACGCATCGACGCACTGGATATCCCATTGCGTTCCATCCCCATTCGCCCAAATTCTCAATGGCCTTTGGCGATCCCCATCCCCTCACGGTAGAGGCGATCCGTGGTCAGCGCGCCCTAGGGGTCGGCGACCGCCATCACTTGTGTGATGAATGGGATTTCCCCGCCGCGCATACTGATTTGATCGGAAAGCACATTGTCCTTGAAAAGCAGTACATTCAATCCTCCTGTCCATTGTTTTGGGTGGGAGCGGCGGAAGGAATAAAACGTCCATGGTGTCTGGGCAGACGCCTGCCGCCGTCCCGGCGATTTACACCTGGGCCGATGGTCGCAATTGTCGCGTCATGCTGTATTGCCGATGCGAAGGCGACCAGCAACGCGAATCTCCTCTTGTCCATCATGGTCAATCACTGTGTCTCTCGTGTCAGAGAGGGCCGCGGACTGACCCTGCGCAACAAATGCAACTGCCCTGCGAGCAATCCCGGACCAATCCGCATCGATTGTGGTTAAGGAGACATCGCTGGGACAAGCGGAGAGGGGCAGAGCGTCGAATCCCGCGATGGCGATGTCGCTGGGGATATTGAAACCAATATGACGGCAGAACAAAAGAGCGGCCATGGCTGAGAAGTCGTGCCATCCGACAATGGCCGTGACGCCTAGCCGATGGGCGTTCCGGATGAGGTCTTGTTCCTTCGCATCCACCTCATCATTCAGAAGAGTCGTTTGCGTCGTGGTGACTTGTAGGGCGAGTTCCTTGGCGGTCGCACAAAATCCATGATATCGGCGTATCGCTGACGGCAGGGGATCGCGCCGATGCCGGTAGAGCACATGGCGATGGCCTCTCTCATGAAGATGTTCTGCGATCATACGACTGCCTATCTCATCCTGAGATGTAATCGCCGGCAGTCCAGGCAGAACCTCGCCAATGGTCACAATATTCTGGTGTGACGCTTTCAGCAACTGTGAAAGTATCACGTCTTCGTCGCCGGGCAGAAAAATTACGCCGTCTACCTTGCTTGTATTCAACTCGCGGACAATATCCGCTGGCGATTGCGGCGTTTTGGAGGGATGGAATATTAATAAGTCTTGTTTGAGCTCTGTGGAGGCGTCTTGTAAGCCAATAAACAGAGCGCGCGCGAAGGCGTCTGTTAATGAGAAAATGTCACGATAACCGTTATAAAAGCCGATGGTGTCCACACGCCGCTGCCTGAGTGATCGCGCTAGGACATCGGGCTGATATCCAAGGTCGTTAATTGCCTGCAAAACCCTTTGCCGCATCGCATCGGAAACCGTTCCGTTTGTCTTTGGGTTGCAGACACGGGAGACGGTCATCATACCTACTCCGGCATGAGCTGCGACATCTTTGATTGTTGGGATTTTCTTTGACATTATGACGGCGGCATCGGCGTTGCGGCAGTAATATTGTACCCATTACGGCAAACGCCCATGGCAGATCGGGTCTAAGTCCTTATCTCTTGCTGAATTTCCACCAATCGAAGTGAAACAGGGAGCCGCTGTCACCCGTAAACTTGAAATACAGGTCATGCACTCCCTTGACGCCGCTGACTTTGCAGGATTTTGTGACCCATTTCTGTGCGCCGTCCGTGCTGGAAACGGCGCAGGCGCCCGCCAGTGGCCCCGTGAGACTGTCAAGGTGGATTTCAATGGTCCCCCCATTGGTCTCGGAAGCGACGCTGGCGCTGAACGATTTTGCCCCGGAGCCAAAATTGACGCTGTTGACCTTGATAGAGTCGCCATTGTCGATGGAGCAGACATCAACGCCGCCCTCGCTGCAATCCTCGGTTTCCACGCCGGTTTCCCAGCCCATCGTCTCCGACTCCGTTCGAACATAAGGATCGAGATGACCAACGCCGTGGACGACACCGGCGCCTGTCATTTTGATCGTCGGGAACGAACCATCGCCGTGATATTGGAACTGCTCCACGCATACGGAACGGGTAAAGCCTCCTCCTCGCGGCAGGGCGCCGTTGTGATAAAAGAAGTAGGAATTGCCTTTGAAGTCGATGACGCCGGGGTGATTCGTGAAGCTTCCGCCTTCGGTCGGCATGATGATTCCTTTGTACGTCCAGGGCCCCGTCGGGCCGGGGCTGGTGGCGTAAGCGATATTCTCGGGGATACCGCTGGCGGCGTAGACCATGGCGTACAGGCCGTTTCGCTTGTAAAACCATGGTCCCTCTTCATACAAAGTAGCCTTATCTTTGTTTCCCGTGCGTTTCCCAAAGCTTTCTTGTGTCAGCGGAACCGCGACAACGCCCACGGTTTCATCATAGGACGTCATGTCCTTGTTGAGCTTCACATAATAAAGCGCGGGATTACCCCAGTAGAGATAGGCTTGTCCGTCATTGTCGATAAACACAGTCGGGTCGATATCGCCCCAGCTATGAGCGACCAAGGGATGTCCGAGCGCGTCTTTAAATGGTCCCGTCGGTCTATCCGAGACGGCGACGCCGATCGCCATACTGCCGGAGGCTATTTTGACGGGGACATACCAGTAAAACTTACCGGTTCGTTCGATGCACTGGCCCGCCCATGCATCGCCTTTGGCCCAGGCGAATGTTTGATAGGACAGCGGCGATCCGCAATCCGTCCAATTGACCATGTCGGACGAGGAAAAAACTCGCCAGTTGTTCATGGTAAACCAGGTGGAGCCATCTTCATCGTGACCGGTATAAAGATAGACTTTGTTGTGATACACCATCGGCGCGGGATCCGCAGTATAGCGAGTTTGGATAATGGGGTTATCCGCGAAGCACGCCGATATTCCCAGCGCTGAGAATAACAGGGCGGTGGCGATCCTGCTCAGAGATTTTGTCATTTATGAGTCTCTTGGGTTATCTTTGTAGCATCTCGGCTGCGGGGCGTTCTTCATTGAGCCATAGTATGGCGGTCACGCCGCGTGGGTAATACCGGCTCGCCATGGCGCGCCCGGCGATCATCTGATCGCTCCAAGCCCAGTAGCTGAGTTCCGGATGGAGCAGCCATTTCACATGCGCGGCGTCCGCGTCCGCAGTGATCGCGGCGCTGTCCAGTCCCAGCACACTCCGAGCGACATGCTGCGCAAGGTAGGTCTTGCTCAGCCACGAGTTGTCGCTGGTGGAGGAGAGTTTCCATCCACCCTCGGGAAAGAGGCAGATGCCGGGCTGAAGCACATTTTCGAAGTGGTCCTTGAGCGCGCCGATCAGGGCGCGATATCGCCCCTGAGGATCCAGAGCGGAACGGTTTCCGGAGACAAAGGGGAAGACCAGACCTTCAATCGCGGGGATAATCCGTGCGGTATTCCCCTCGCTGATCACCGCCGGTATATAGCCGTCGTCCATTGACCGGGCAATCGTGCGCGCGCACCGATCGGCCTGTTCTCCCGCGCTTCTGGCCAGGTCGGCGCGTCCCTGCGTCTCGAAGAGGCGTTCCAGCGCCACATAAGCCGCCCAGGTTTTTACACCCATGTAGACATTGTTGCGCGCCTGACCAAGTGATTCGTCCAGACTGTCATAGGTCGTGATCTCGGCCCCGTTCCCTGTACGGCTGCTGTCCAAACCCATCAGACCGTTGCGCTGTTCGGGATCGGGATGATCGCGGTTCAAAAGGCTTTGCAGGCACTCCTCAAAGATCGGGAAGCGACGCAGAAGCCATATTTGATCGTCCGTGTACTCGACATAGGTGGCGGCGCAGCAGAGCCAGTTGACCAGCTGCTCGTGGGTCATGTGCGAAAAGCATCCCGTCAGCCCGCTCTTCTCGTAACAGGAGCGGCCGGGGCGGGAGAAGACATTGGCGATGCCCATATCGTGCGTGAAACTGAGACCGCCCGGGTATCGGGCGGCGGCGCCCGGAAAGTGCGTTTCATCTCGATAACTATAGGAATCGACGAACTGGTCCAGCACGTTGCACACGACCCAGGGATTCTTCTTCAGCTCGAAGAAAAGATGGTCCACCGTGAGATCGAAGGTGTTCATCATGCGGTACTCGCCTTCATTGACGATCCATAGCGCTTCGCCGTCTCGATCCAGCATCTCGGTATTTCCATAGTAACTATGAATGGCGTGCGCCAGCATGAAGCGCTGGTCGTCCGAAAGGGAGCTATGCGCGAGCAGCGCGTTCGCATTCTCGGAGGCGCCGATCATTTCGTCCGTATGTTCCAGCGCGTATGCGGCGACGTCTTCAATGTCGGAAAACAGATGGGTGTAGAAGTAGGAGCAATCCATTCCCGACGTGACGACGCCGGCCCGATAGAAACAGGCGGCAAACCGAAACGTTCGCCGCTCGCCGGCGGGGACGTTCATCAGCAGAGCTCCGACGACTCCAAGGCCAAAATCGTAATTCTCCGGCCGCTCCTCAAGAATATCCGTCAGACTGAACCCGAGACCGCACTGAACATCCGAAGCGCTGGCGGCGATGGCGATATGACGCCCCTGCCCCACCCCGCGCACCGCTCCTGTCTCCAATAAGCGCATCGCGGAGCAGGGATCGTCGCCCTGGAATCCAAAAAACGCTCGCCTGGGCGAGTCTCCCTTCGTATTGTCGACCGACAATTCGCAAAGCACCGCCGGAACGAGCGCACGCCGCATCTCGGCCGCCGTCGTCGTCCTGGGATCGGGGATTTCTGGCGAGTGGGTGTAGATGCGAAAGTCGATGTCGCCGGCGGACCACGTGTCCGTACCCAATTGAAAGTCGCGGCGGATCTTATCTCTGGCGAAGCTCTCTAAATGAACTCCGGTCGGCTTGGCATTGGCGGCGTCGGCTTCATAACGCTCACTTTCGTGCGACGTCTCCGCCTGATAAAATGGAAACAATTCATAGCATGATCGGTCGGCGCTCTCGGCCCCGATATAGACATTTTGATTGGCGGGTCGGCCAAGCTCCAGGCCCAGGCCTCCCGATGCGCCTGGGAAGCCCAGCGTGAAACTGGCGAATGCCCCCACAGGCGCGTGATGCGCGTTATAGAAGATGTTTTGCAATGGACGCCTCGATAATATTTTCTGAATGTGCTAACGTGATCCGGTCGATATCCTCATCTCCGCGTCATCGGCGAGTGCGAGTACAATCGCGAGTTCGACCAGGCTGTATTCATGAGTGTATGCGCGGGCTAAATTCATTGGCTGTCGCAAAGGGATGCATGGATTGCAAATGAAGCGAACAGAATTGCCTGTGTTTGGACTGCGCGCATGCAGGAGGAATGGATGGACGAGGACCACATCGCCCGCCTTTCCCGTGAGTTCTCGCACGTTGGCGATCGGGTGCGCCAGGACACGCTCCGTAAGTTCCTGAGCGCTCAATCCATCCGGCTCCGCTTCAGCGAGGATACGTGCGGTCGTCCGGTGTGATCCGACGCTCACAGCCGTGCCTCCGCCGTAAGGCTGAATATCCGATAGGAGAAAGAGAGGGAGCAGCCCTTGATCCGGTGAGTGAATATGGTGATGGAACTGAATACCGTCGATATGCCATCCTATCGTCGGCGGGACCCACGGCTTCGGATCGAGATTGGGAAAGCTTACTGGCCACCACCCCAGGCCAACGGGAGCGAGATAACGTCCGACGCCCATGACGTCGTCGAGCGCGGCGTATAGCCTCTCAGTCCATGCGCTGGCGAACGGCTCTCCTGTAAAGGTCTTTGTCAAATGCACGACAGGCTTTGTCCATGTTGCAGGGTCGTGGCGGGTTACCCCGATGGCGGTGAGTTCATCCCATAGCGCTTCCCGGATCGCCTCCGCAGTGTTCGCGGAAAAGACGTTTTGGACAGTAATATAGCCGTCCGAAATGAAATCGTCAATCTGCGTTTGCGAGAGAAGATTTGGCGCGGAGGGCAATACCGTCTTTGCGCTGGACATGAGTTCATCCTCTTTTCTTTCTAACCCCAATCGGTAGATTGGTATCGATATATCAATTCCTAATTATAGTTCCTCTCCAGTCATCTGTCAATCAAATTCTATGAAAAGACGATCCATCGTCAATCTTATTCGCGGTGAGAGCAGGGGTATCATAGTATGTAACTATGAGCAAGAACCCTCCCACATTGAAGGACGTGGCCGAACTTGCGGGCGTGAGCCGAATGGCCGTTTCCACGGTGCTGAATAACAGCCTGTCCACCGTGCGCGTTTCGCAGACGACGCGCGCGCGCATCCTCAAAGCCGCCACGGATCTAGGCTATCAACCGGATGTCACTGCTCGCTCGCTTCGCTTGCAGCGCACCGACACGATTGGTTTTTATAACGGCCATGGCTATATCGATCTGATGGATCCATTCGCGCCGACGATCTTCCTTGGTCTGCAATCCGCCTGTGCTTCGTTTCGCAATCACCTTTTGCTTTACAATGGCTTGCATTTGCAGGACCAAGCCGAAGTGCTGATGAAACTGCGCAGCAACAAGGCGGATGGGGTCGTGATCTGGCCGGTTCCCCGCGACGCCGAATTGATCCAATTGCTGGGTGAAGCAGCGAAGCCGGCTATTCAGTTCGCCAGTTCTTACCCAGGAGTTCCCGGAGTAGTGACGGATGACGCCGTAGGCGCGCGTTTGCTGGCGGAGCATCTGGCCGACAGCGGGCATCGGTTCGTGCTGTACCGCCGCGGCGTCGAGCTTTTGGACTCGGAAGCCGCCCGTTTTCAGGCCTTTACGGAGGTCGCCGCCGAGCGTGGGATGATCTTGCGGGCGACGAATCCCGCAGACCGTTTCGACCGTCTCACTCCAGAGGAAGAGGCGATCATTCGCGCTCATGGCGGTCCCGCTGGGATCACCGCGATCGCCTGCTGGCACGACGCTTCTGCGGCTCAAGTGATGCGCTTTTGCGCTCAGGAGGGAATCCGGGCGCCGGAGGACGTCGCGCTCACTGGTTATGACGGTTTTTCCTGGCCTGAATTTCCTGAAAACCGACTGCTCACAACTGTCGTGGTCGACTGGGAACAGATTGCGGAGACATGCGTGGGCCTACTGATCGAGCGCGTGCGCGGCGGGGATATCCCCGAACAAACAGTCATTCCCGGCGCGCTCCGTATCGGCGGGACTACTTGACGCAACTGTGTCCCTTAGAATTTCACCACCGATTTGGCGCCTGTGTAATTGATGGCGCGAGCCGATGACCGCCCTTCCGCAATGCCCGGATTCTGACCGGGGCGCGCGACAACGATATTGAGTTTGCGTGATGCGATCATGCCGGGGAATGAGCCGGAGCGCTTGCCGACGGTCAGTGTCCGGGCGGCGTCGCTCCAGATCAATTCGACGGTGGCGTACTGGCCTTTTTCGTAGTTGTATGTCTCGTTGTCGTCTTCATAGAGGGTGAACCGAGCGTCGGCGCCGGGATAGACGCGGATCTCATAAGGCGCGCCCGGCTTTTCCGTGGCGTACTGCATCACTGGGCCCATCGGAACGATGGAGCCGGCGCGGATATAAAGCGGAATCAGGTTGAGAGGGACGGCCTTTTTGACCGTTTGTCCGCCCGCGAACCGCTGGTTCGTCCAGAAATCCACCCAGCTCGCGCCGCGCGGCAGGTAAGTTCCGGTGACGTTATCGATCTTCGAGGACGAGACGGCTCCGGCGATCTGGCTGGGCGTTCGCCAGCCGAGACGGACTCCGCGCTCCAGCCCACCCTGGAAATATTCGATCTTCACGGCCACTTTTTGCCCCTTGTGGAAAGACAGCTTTTGTCCAACCCAGCGCATGGCGTGTTCGCTCCAATCGTCCACAATCTGCTTGTCGTCGAGCCACATGCGGATGCCGTCATCGCCTTCACCGCCGATTTCGTATTCGCCGTCCTCCGGCATCGTGATGAAGCCTTCCCAGCGCGCCGAAAAATCGTTGAATCCCGTCAGGCCGGGAGGCGGATCGGCGAGGGGCGGGCCAGGCCACTGATGATCCACCGTGGCGTCGATTGTTTTCCCCGCCGCCTGTTCAAAGTTTCGTCCGGAGAAATACTGGACGGCCAGACCGGGGCGTCCGTCGGGAGTGGTGAGCGCCTCGGTGGGAATCGTGCTTGGCGGCGGCGCGGGAGCGTGGTACATGGCGCGCGTGATGGGATGCACGAGGAACGATCGGCCGAAGAGGAACTGGTCGTCGATTTTGCGCGCCGCGCGGTCGTCAGGAAAGTCCATCGGCAGGCCGCGCATAATCGTCCCACCCTGGCTCGTGCTCTGCCAAGCCAGGCTGTAGATATACGGCATCAAGCGATAGCGCAGCTTGGCGGCGTCCAGAAGGGAATTATACGTCTCCAGGTCCGATTTGTGAAACAGATAAGGCTCTCGCTCAATATTGGTTCCGTGGATACGATAGATCGGGTTAAACGCGCCGAACTGATTCCAGCGGGCGTAAAGCTCACGGTATTCCGGGTTGTTCTCACCGCCCGGATAGTTCACGAAAAAGCCGCCAGTGTCTTGTGTCCAGTACGGCTGACCGGCCATGGCGATGTTTACGCCGCCGGAAATCTGGCTTCGCAGAGTCTCCCAGCTGGCCGTGGTGTCGCCCGACCAGGGCAGGGCGGCGTAGCGCTGCTGCCCGGTAAACGAGGAGCGGGTCAGCGTGAAGACTCGCTTGTTGCTCGTGGCGCGCTGGCCTTCGTAGGTTCCCTTGGTGGTGACCAGGGTGTAGGTATTCAGATAGCGCGTGTAGTCGCCCAGCGCATTCTTCCCCAATCTCTTGATATCCGCTTCCACGGCTTGCGGATCGTGACAGGCGCCGCCGACCTCTACCTCGGTGCCGTCCATCCACAGCGCGTCCACGCCGGCGTCGAGCAGTCCCTTTTTGATGTGTTTGAAGTAGATCGCTCGTCCTTCGGGGCTGTAGGCGTCGTAGATGCGGGCTTTTTTGGAGATCCAGTGCAGTGGTTCGTGGCGCAGCCCATGGGCGTCCAGTTCATGCGCCAGCGCCGTATCGTTGCCGACGGAGGGCCAGATCGAGTTCATGAGCTTGACGTGCAGGTCGTTATGCAAAGTCTTTGTCAGAGCGACGGGATCGGGATAGCGCGTTTTATCCCATGTCATGCCGCTCCACGTTCCATCGGCTCCTCCCCAGTACTGCCAGTCCTGAACGATGTTGTCAAGCGGGAAGCCGTCTTTTCGGAAATTTCGCGTGACGTCGATCAGGCGCTGCTGAGTCTGATAACGCTCCTTGCTCATCCAGAGGCCGTACGCCGATTTGGGGAACATCGGCGCTCTTCCCGTGAGATTGCGATAACCGCGAATGACGCCGTCCATGTCCTGCCCGGCGATGAAGTAGTAATCCACGCCCGCCGGCGCGCTTTCCGCCCAGAAGGAGGCGCCCTGAGCGTCATCCTTGAAGATGCTTTTGGAGTAGATATCCCACATCACGCCGTAGCGACGAGTCGAGACGAGCAGGGGGACGACGCTTCCGATGTTGGTCTGCACCAGCAGCACTTCCTTGCCCCGGTAGTCCATATAGCGCTGGTTATATTGGCCGAGGCCGTACAGCGATTCGTTTGGGGAGAGAGTGAAGGTCTGCTTCACCTCATAAGTCGGCGCGTCCGAGATCGTGACTTCTTTGATTTCCGCCGGACGAGACGCATCCTCACGCGTGATGATTGTTCCGTTCGGCCGCAAAAAGGTCAGCGCTCCAGTCTTCTTATCCACCAGGATGTGCAGCGCCACGGAAGCAATTTTTAGCGCGTCCGCCGACTGCGTGACCGTAAACGGCGTTGGCGTTGGCGGCTTCACGACGACAAGGCTTGGCTGCGCGGTGTAAGTCCGGCCAAGATTAGCGTTCACGCGCACGATGCCCGAGCCGTAGAAGAGGATATTCTTCGTCACGCCGTTCACCTGGATTTGGACGCCGCACTGCAGTTTTGCGTACGCGAAGCCCTGCCCGGCGGGAGCGGCCTTGCCCGCCGGGACAAGCTGGCCCATGGCGTTGACGCCGGCCAGCGGCGCCGCGCCGGCGGTCTGCCCGGCTAGGGCAAGGGTTAACAAAAGGGGGAAATGGATTTTGGGATTCATGCGTTTATATTTCTCACCGCGCGGTCTAAACTATTGCACTATTGTAAGGGATTGGTCTAGAATGCACAATGCATCGCCTCGATAGTTTTTTGCATGATTGTCCAATAAGCCTGCGATATGCAGGCATCCACGACGGCTGTTCCGACTTCCCGCTGCATCACCACGACATGTGGGAGGTGATCTACCAGCGCGCGGGACATGTGAAGACGCGGCAAGGCGGCGCTCTCTTCACGATGAGCCCGGGGATGATCATCGTTCATTCGCCCGGGGTCGATCACGCCGATATTTATTCGGCGCATTATGAGCTGATCTACCTGCATTTCGACGCCACGCATGCGCCGCAATGGCCCAGGCTATGCCACGACGATCGCCGCCAGAGTATTAGCCGCGTCTGTGAGGCGCTTTACCGTGAGTTTCAGGGGGTAGACAATGGGAGCGATCGGATGCGGCTCCTGCTGACCGCCGAGCTGGATATCCTGCTGCAGCGAGCACGGGAGGAGCAGGAACTGACATCGGGACAGAGGCTGGTGGCGGAGGCGATGCAGTTGATGGAGGAGCGGTACCGTCTGAAGATCACCATGGGAGCGCTTGCCGCCGAGATCGGCGTCTCACGCTCGTCGCTGTACTCCCATTTCTGTCAACTGCGCGGCCAGTCTCCGCCGGACTACCTGCTGGGGGTTCGCCTGCGCCATGCGCTGGGGCTGCTGCACCATTCCCCCATGACCCTCGAAGCGATCGCCGATCGGTCCGGCTTTCACTCGGCCAGCCACCTCAGCCGCCACATCAAGGCCGCCACGGGGGCGAGCCCCGGCGCTTTGCGTAAAGCGTTCGAGCGTGAGGTGGCGGTTTGTTCCGAGTAGAATGTGCTTATGGAACTTGCTTCGTAATCCAAACGACGGCGCCGCCGCGCGGGCTCATTAAGGCAGTGATCGCATCTTTGGATGTGACTGATTTGCTTTCCCTGCGAAAAGCCGCCGTGGCGGCGGAGTCGTCGCCAAAAACCTCCGCACGCCAGCGGCCTTTGCCCAGGAACGCAAGGTCCACCTTCATCGTAGCGGCGTCCGCTCCGTTGAGCACGCCGATGTACCAGTCTCGGCCGCGCCGACGCGCAAATCCTGCGATTTTGCCGATTTCGCTTCCAGGCAGCACAATCGTTTCATCCCATGTGCTCGGCAAATGACGCAGGAAGTTCTCCGCCGGATTGCCGATGAAGTCTTTGTAGCCGCCGCCAAAATGCAGAAGCGGCGATGTCATGACAACGGACTGGGCCAGCATATGTCCCCAGGTGTAACCGCTGACCAGTTCGTGCGGGTCGAATGTGGTGGGCGTGTAGTCCGCCGGACCGGCGACGAACCGGGTGAACGGAAGGATCTCATCATGTTCGGCGGGAAGCACGCGGCGGTATCGAGTCATCTGGTACTCAAGGCCACGGACCGCTTCCCGTGTCAATTCGTGCGGCCAAGTGCGCCGGAGGCCAGTAGGCTTGACGGCTCCATGAAAGTTGCACAGCAAATGGAGATCGGCCGTATCCTTGAGAGCGTCTTCATACCAGCGCGTGACTTCTGCTGTGCATGGCGGAAAAAAGTCGATCTTGATGCCGGCGGCGCCGGTGGCGGCAATCTTCTCCAGGTAGGCGCGCCGCGCCCCAGCGGCCCAGATGTCTCCGGAGTTTACCCACACCAGGCATCTCACGCCTTGTGACTTACCGTAGTCGATCACCTCTTTGAGGCACTGCCATGCGTCCTTTCCGGGGGCGCTCCACGATGACCAGCCCTCATCGATCATATAATACTCAAAACCCAACGTCTTGGCTGCATCGACCCACTGTTTCTGATCGTCCAGGTGAGGAGCGCCGATGCTCCACCACTGCCATAGCGATTTTCCAGGACGAATCCAATTCGCTCGTGCGAGTTCGGGTGATGGGGGAGGACAGAGATTGGTTACGATGTCGCTGTTGACCAGCCCATTGAGGTCCTGAGAGATAATGGCGACAGACCAGGGAGTGGTGACAGGTCCATTCTGTCGCCAACCATTGGGGGAAGCTGGAAAGCAGGTTTTGAAAACATCGCCGTCACGTGAAAGCGCCATGTCTGGAAAGGATTCATTGTCGGCGTCCGTCAGAGAGATATAAAGATCACGATCCTTCAACGTCAACGGGGGAGACACAGGAGCTTGCGAGGGGAGGGAGGCCAATGGGCCGGGTTGGTACGCGCTCTCATAGCTGTAATCATAACCCGCCCACCAGTAAGAAGCGTTTTGGGGAGGCGCTAAAGCGATTGTCTCTCCTGAGATGGTGTGGGACGCGTCATCGAGACCGGCATGCAATCGGACCGCTGCCCCATCATTGAACGCCCGCACCTGTACTTCATATTTCACCCCGCCGCTTTCGGCGGGAACGATGGCTTCCTGGGAATGATCGGCAGCCTTGGAATGGTTTCCAAATATGGGATATGTCTGGTTTATGACACGGATGCGCGGTTTTCCCAGTGTAACGTTCTCCCCCAAGTCCTTACCATCGATTGTAAGGCCCAGGTGCGCTGGCGACAGCACTGTGCGACTTTGGCGACGAACGGACCACAGGAGCCGGCCATTGGCGTCCGTCTCTATTTCAATATGGATTTTGCCGTTGGGACTGGCCACGGAGACCGGCGATGCCGCCCAAGCGGACGCCGACGATATCGACACAAGGATTGAGATGGCTCCTAAAGTTTGCCGGAGCCGATTTGAAAATGCGCTTGTCAACACTAATGAAACCCTCTCTATCATAACAAGACGCTCCCGCCAAGAAAAGCTATCGCCAGCAGAACAAATTTATGGATTCGAGGCGCGCGGTGTGCTAATCACAATTATAGAGGAACGGTATCAGAAAATTCAATTCACGAAATCGCATAAAATATGGACAAATCCGTTATCGTATTGACTTACTGTCGATTCAACAACGGGCAAGCTCAACGTTCTGCGCTGCGGTGCTTCTTATGACCAGTTAATTGAACTAATCAACTGAACGCCTGTACGTTATCGGATCGGCAGTAAGTCAATATATGCTCTTTCCTGTGCATGATATTGAAGGTGATGAGGACGGACCGCATCAACGGTATCCATTTGGACTATAGTCGTTACCCAAGGATCGCGTATGATTACCCTCGAAGCGATCACTGACTGGTCCGGCTTCTAGCGTTGGAATTTCCACCAGTTGATATTGACAAGAGGACCGGCCCCGCCCGTAAATCGGAAGTAGAGGTCATGCACTCCTTTGGCTTTGGCAATCGCACAGGACTTTGTGCTCCAGGTCTGCCAGCCTCCGGTCTTGGAAACGGCGCAGACGCCCACCAGATCTCCGGCGGGGCTGTCGAGGCGGATCTCAATATTCCCCCCTTCGGCCGCCGAGGCTACTCTGGCGTCGAACGCTTTTGCGCCGGCGCCGAAATCGACGCCTTTGACTTTGATATAGCTTCCTGTTCCGATATTGCAGACATCCATACCGCCTTCGCTGCAAGCTTCTGTTTTCACGCCCGATTCCCAGCAGATCGTTTCCGCCTCATTCCGGACATATGGGTTCAGCACGCCAATCTGAGGCGGCCCGGCCGCGCTCCACCACGGAACGTTGGGAATGGTTCCATCCGGGTTATAGGCAAACTTTTCGACGCAAACCGAACGCCGTTCGTTGTGTTCGGGCGTCAGCGCGTTGTTCAGGGCGTAATTGAATCCAAACACATACGAATTTCCTTTGTAATCGATGATCCCCGGATGGTTTCCCGAAGACAATCGGTTCGGGTCCATGACTATTCCCTTGTATGTCCATGGGCCGATGGGGCTGTCGCTCATGGCGTATCCGATGCCTTCGGGACAGCAGGTTGAGGCGTAGGCCAAATAGTAGTGGCCTTTGCGCTTATAAACCCAGGGGCCTTCCTGATAATTCGCTGGTCTCGTGTCCACCTTGACCGGGGAGTCCGAGAAGGAGATCATGTCCGCGTTTAGCTTCACGTAATAGGGATCGGGATTGCCCCAGTATAAATAGGACTGGCCGTCATCGTCGATGAACACCGTGGGGTCGATGATACTTTTCATGTCTGAGACGAGCGGTTTGCCGAGAGGATCAGTAAACGGACCATAAGGAGTATCGGAAACCGCGACTCCGATCACCATATCTCCGTTCTGCATTCCCACTGGGCAGTACAGGTAGAACTTACCGTTCCTGGGGATGCACTGAGGAGCCCACGCGTTGTAGCCCGCCCATTTGAATGTACCCAGAGAAGCGATCGTTCCATGATCTGTCCAGTTCGCCATGTCTGTTGTCGTATAGCATTTCCAATCAAACATCTTGAACGACCACCCTTTGGCGTCGTCTTCATCATGGCTTGTGTAGAGGTAGACGGTGTTTTTGTACACCATTGGAGCAGGGTCGGCGGTAAAACTGGTCTGTACGACTGGGTTGTCCGCAAAACAAGTTGGAATTCCTTGCGTGGAAAGAACAACGGCGACGACAAGAGATTTTAAATAACGGTTCATGGGATTATCGCTCTCTAAAGCAGGTCATCAATTTTTCGTGGCGCCGTCTTTCTTTCGAATTGATGCATTATTATACAAATATAGCGCGAAGACGCACAATGCACGATGTCCGTGATCTTTTGCACAATCGTCCAACTTCTTGCTTTATTTTTGAGAAGTCTGAGAACTTGAACTGTTCTCATTGGGCGGTCCCGCCAGATGACGAAGGGCGGGACCGCTGGGGAGAAGGTGGTGTTCGCCTAAGATGCGGCTGGTGCGCTCATCGATGGAAGTTGGCCTGTGTCGGGAATTATCCCTTCACCGCTCCGCTGGTCAGTCCCGCCACGAACTCTTTTTGCAGGAGCATAAATAGGGCCGCCACCGGGAGTACGCCCACCAGTGTTCCGGCCATCAGCATTCCATACTTGGAGCTATATACGCCGAGTAACTGGTTGAGGCCGATCGGTACGGTAAACAGATTGTCGTGGTGCAGGATAATCTGCGGCCATAAGAAACTGTTCCAGGCGCCCATGAAGCTCATGAGGCAA
Organism: Capsulimonas sp.; assembly: GCF_039929585.1. Taxonomy (NCBI): domain Bacteria; kingdom Bacillati; phylum Armatimonadota; class Armatimonadia; order Capsulimonadales; family Capsulimonadaceae; genus Capsulimonas; species Capsulimonas sp. The sequence goes on along the minus strand of NZ_JBDSQY010000067.1, from coordinate 25,102 downwards.
AACGCCCCGATCATCGGCCGGGAGACCGGCATGACGATATCCCAGTAGATGCGAAACTCCGAACAGCCGTCGAGGCGCGCCGCCTGCAGGAGTTCGTCCGGCACTTGCACGATCGCCTGGCGGAACAGAAAGATGCCGAATACGCTCACTGCGCCAGGCACGATGATACCGGCGTATTGATCGACCATATGCATATGATACAGTAAGTCGTAGAGCGGCGCCATTGTCACGGAGGCGGGCAGCATCAGCGTGGCCAGCATCAGGCCCGTCACGGCGGATTTTCCCTTGAACTCGTACTTGGCAAGCGCAAAACCGGCCAGGGAAGAAAAGAAGAGCTGCACCAGGACCGTCGCGCCAGTCGTGAATACGCTGTTCACCATGAAGCGTCCAAAATGCGTCAGATGGAACAGATCGCGAAAGTTGTCCAGAGTCAGCGCGCGGATCGGCGGGAAAAACGTGTAGTGAAAGATGTCGTCCGGATTCTTCAGTGTCGCCGCCACCAGCCAAACAATTGGGGTCAGGGTGATCAACGCGCATACGATCAGCAGCATTGCGATCATCACGCGGGCGAAATTCGATCCTATCGATTTGCTCATCCCTTCGTTCCTTTCCACGCTCCGGTAATCCTCATCTGAATGAGGCTGATGAACAGCACACCGATCGCCAGTGTCCAGCCAACGGCGGACGCGTATCCCAGATCGCCCGTCTGAAATCCATTTTGATAAAGATACATCACGACCGTGAGACCGGAGTTCTTCGGGCCAGCGCCGCCCAGCAGGAGATAGGGCAGTTCAAATAGCTGGAAAGAACCGATCGTGCTGGTGACCAGCACAAACACCGCAATCGGCTTGATGCCTGGCAGGGTGATATGCAGAAACTGGCGCCATGGTCCCGCGCCGTCCACCAGCGCCGCTTCATAAAGCTCGCGGTCCACCGCCTGCAGCCCGGCGAGAAAGTAGATCATGTTAAAGCCGCAGTACAGCCAGAGCGAGGTCAGGACGATCGCGGGCATTACATATGTCGGATCGCTGAGCCACTTGGTGTCGAGCGAAAAGACGCCGGGCGCCAGAGCGTTCAGGATGCGGTTCACCAGGCCGTAATGCACCATGAAGAGCTGAGAGAACAGGACGCCGACGAACACCTGGCCCAGCAGGTTGGGAGAAAAAAACGCCAGCCTCAGAAAGTTCTGACCGCGCAGCCATTTCTGGTTGAGCAGGAGCGCCAGTCCCAGCGACAGCGGCAGCTGCAGAAACACGGACCACAGCGCAAACGTCCCCGTGTTGGTGACCGCCGTCCAGAAATCCGGGTCATGGAACATATAATGGAAATTGCTGAGCCCCACAAAGACCTGATTCTTGGGTCCATTGGTCGCATAAAACGCGAGCAGTATGCTCTTCACGATCGGATAGACGCCAAAGATCGCGAAGAGCAGAATAAACGGCGAGACAAAGACGTAGGGCGCCAATTTGTACTGTGCGGAGAACCAGCTGGCCTTCGGGCGGTGGATCGTTGTCCTCGACGGCGTTTTGGCGTCCGGCGGCGCTTTTGAAGGCGCGGGGTTGATCGTTGCGCTCAATAGGGGTTCCTCGCTTTGACGGCGCGAACACGGTCGGCGCACTGACGCAGGGTCGAGCGTACGAATGGGTCGAATCCCGAGTCGCCGCCATGCCGATTATAGTAAGCCGCGCAAGTGACCAGCGCCTCGCTCAGCTTTGCCTGCGCGGTATCGATTTCAGGAGCGGTAAAGCGCGGCGGAACTTGCGGCGCGAGCTCGACATACGAAGCGCCCAGCCTCTGACCGCTCCAGAATGGATTGGGCCGCTGAAACGCGGGCTGTTTCCAGGCGGCTTCCAGTGGCGGAAGGATATTTGTATCCGAGAAACGCTGCGCCAGCTGCGCTTTGTCGGTATAGAGGTACTGGACAAGCGCCCAGGCGAGATCCGGATTATGACAACGCTTTGTGATTCCGACCATGGTTCCTCCCCAGGTGGTGGTGCGCGTCCCACCGAGCGCGACAGCCGGCAGCGGCATCAGCGCCATTTTTCCCGACAGCCGTCCATAATTATCCTCGACCATTCGGCTGCGCCAGTCGGGACAAAGGAAGCTCATCTCGTATCCATCCTCCAGCGCCTTGCCGAACTGAGCGCCATACATGTCTCCCACGGTGTTGCCGATCTTATGAGGTCCCGCGACCAGCGGAACATAGAACTCCATTGTCTTCACAGCGGCCTCATTGTCCAGAATCACGTTGCCGGCGGAATCAAAATAACCGCCGCCGCGCTGCAGCAGAAACGACTCCAGGCTGACGCTGTCGCTGTCCGACAGCTCAATCATATACTGCTTGCCCGGGATCGTGATTTTGCGTCCCGCCGCGATAAAGTCGTCCCAGGTTTGGATTTTGCCGGGATCGACGCCGTACTTTTCAAAGAGGTCCCGGCGGTACGCGATCTGCACGGGATGGACGTCGTGCGGCATGCCGAAGATCTCCCCTCGGCTCGTGTAGGGAGCGAAGCGTGCGCGTACGATACGGTCATAGAGGCCGCTCTGCTCCAAACGCGGTTTCAGGTTGATGAAGCCGACATCCTTGAGCGGCCCGCGAAACATGGTTCCCGCGCTGCCGATCTCCAGTTCGCACAGGTCGGGAACGTCGAGATCCGCTTGAAAAGCTGCTTGTAAGCGCGTCGCCAGCGCGCTGTTGGAGACCAGCTGAAGATCCACGGTCACGCCGGGATGATCTCGCTCGAATTGAGGAATCACCCGGCGGTACGCATCGTAGTGCGGCCGCGCGAAGACCCAGTAAGTCAGCGTCACGGGCCTTTGCGGAGCCGGCTGGACGGCGATCCATAGCCCCGACAGAAGGGTGAGCAGCAGAATACAGAGTGTGGCGTTTCCGAAAGGAAATGATTTCATGGCGCTTAGCTCGAACTAATCCTTTGCTTTGATCCGCAGCACCGTCACCGAACTCGCCGGGAATTCATGGGTGAATGTGGAGCCGATTCCCTCGATTGTCTTGCGGACAGGCGCCGCCTTCGTTGGTGATGCGATCGAATTCACATCCTCTTTCTGTCCCGTCAGCACCCAGGATTCCGCGCTGGGGCGGATCTGTGAGACGCCCTGGAGAGTGACGGTCAGCCGCTGTGGAGCGCCGGTGATGTTGACGGCTTTGACGATGATGTCGCCCGATTTGAGATCGCGGCTGGCGGCGGCGTATAACGGCGGGATGGGCGGAGGGGTGTCGTCCATCTCCTGGACGAGCTTGTCATCCAGGTAGCATCGGATATGGCTTCCTTGGAGCTCGATCCGAACATCGTACCAGCGCCCTGTCTCCACGGTTACCGGCGACGATTTGCCGATCTCATACATCGCTCCCGCGTTCGATTCCTGCAGCGCGGTCCGCGTGTTTCCCCAGCCGCCGACATTCCACCAGAGGTAAGAATCGGCGTCCTTGCAGTGGAACATGATCGCGAAACCTTCGTCTCCGCTGATCTTGCGCGCCTTTAATCGGTATGTGTAATCCGTCCAGGAAGCGTCGCCCGCCACCATCTGACAGTTGTCATCGCCGCTTGACTGCCGGAGGACGCCGCCGCTCGTTTTCCACTCGCCCCGGCCGGCTCGCCAGTCGGCGGCGCCGCCAGCAAAGTCCTTCTGGTAGAGCGTTCGGCCGCCTTGCGTCACCTGGACGTCTTTGAACTCGGCTTGCGTGCGCCAGGAGCCGACCCCGATCTTGCCGCTGGGCGGCGGCAGTTCCTCATGTGTCTCCGCAACCTGGACCTCGACCGGAAGGACGACGTCTCCCCGGTTAGCGCCGAACATCGCCTGGACGTAATATGATGGTGAGCCGAAGCTGGTCAGGGCGTCATACCCGATCAGATTCGTGCTCCATTGGCGGCCGTTGGGGTTGACGTTCACCAGGAGCGGCGCGTAGCATTCCATCTCGACAACATCGGCGTTGCGCTCTAGCCCCGTCAGCCAGGCGGCGTCGCCGAGCGCGGCGTGGAAAGTCGGGGTGGGACTGCCCTCGATCGACGCCCATTCGCCCACGAAGACTTTGGGGGCGGTGCGGCTGTAGCTGTCGTAATGCGCCGCATCCCGCGCCATTTCCGTTGCCGATCGGTAGTAATGATGGTCGATTAAGTCCGGCGTGCGGGTTTTGACGTTGTCGGTCGCCATCAGTTTGATCTTCGGATATTTCGCCTTGATCGCGTCGTAAAATTGCGTGAAGCGCCCGTCATAACTGCGGGATCTGTCGAAACCATCCTCGTTGCCGATCTCGACATAGGTCAGCGCGAATGGAGCCGGGTGGCCATTGCGCACGCGTTCGGCTCCCCACTTCGTGCTCTTATCTCCAGTAACGTACTCGATTTCGTCGAGCGCGTCCTGGACAAACGGCTCCAGATCAGGACCAGGCTTCACATACTCACCGCCGAGCGAATAGCCGCCGTAGACCGCCAGGACCGGCTGCATGTTCAGATCTTCACACCAGTTCAGAAATTCCAGCAGCCCCATGCCGTCCGTGGAGCGATATCCCCATGGCCCCTGGTGTCCCGCGCGCCCCTCCACCGGACCGATCGTCTTCTTCCAATCGAACCGCTCGGCGATCGTTCCGCCTTCCAGGTAGTTTCCGCCAGGCATGCGCAGGAAGCCTGGGTTCATCGCCGCCAGCTTTTCCATCAGATCAATGCGGTTGCCGTTCGTCCGGCTTTTATAAGTCGGCGGAAAGAGGGAAACGAGACTGAACCAGATGGTTCCCGGTCGATTTGCGACGATGACGAACCGCCCCGCCGTGGTCGCCGGCGCTTCCGGACCGGTCTTCAGCGTCGCCGTGTATTGCTTCCATTGCGATGATACTCCGGTGATCTTGGCGCGCGCATAGGTCGTTTTCCCATCCGCGCTCTCGATCCCGACCGTGAGCGGCCCGGAGAAGCCTGGCGACGAGCGTGCGTAGAAAGAAACTTTGTAGGAAGTCTTCGGATTGACCGGAACGCCCCAGTAGCCTTCGTTCGCCACGCCGGCCGGATTTTTGTCGGACGCCGACGCGATATCCAGGCGCAGGCTGGCGCCGAGCGACGGGTTAACCGGCGCCGTGCGGTCCAGGGAGATCGTGGCCGCGCTTTCGCCGGATGTCACCGCTGACCAGTGGGCGGGCGCGGCGGCGTTATCCTGAAACGCGCGGTTCTGAAGCAGCTCTCCATAAAGCCCGCCGTCATAGGAATGGTTGATCTCTTCGGTCATCAGACCGTAGAAATGGGGACTGATCTTCGCTCCCGGCTGGTTGACTTTGATTGTCAGGCTGCCGGTATCCGCAGCGGCCGACAGAGTCCAAGCGTTGAAAAGAAGCGCGAACGCCCAAATGCCTGTGCGATGGTGGGAAAGTATCATGAACGATCGGTCTCCGTTTCCAGCTTCCCGCAGGCAAGTCTGGTTTCCTGGGTGACGATAGTTGAATGCTGTTACTGATTGCCTTGATCGATCAACGCATCATCGGAAAATCCGCTGAGAGAATAAATAAAGGTCATTTTTCCATACGGTGAAGTCATGATGACCAGAATCGACATGCCAGATGTGAGGCGTATTGTGGGCCTTCAAGTACCGGTGCACGCCCTGGCTGATGTTGATCAATCCATCCTGATCGCCGCATGAGATCCAGAGCAATTTTAGCTTGCCGGCGGCCTTGGGGTCGGGCAGCAGGGCCTCTGGCGATTGCGTGTTGGGGGCCGATGAGAAGCCGCCGATCCAGGCAAACGTATCGATATGGGCAAGACCGAAGTTCAGGGATTGGCCGCCTCCCATCGAAAGACCCGCCAGGGCGCGGTGCTCGCGATCATTCCGCACGGAGTAGTGCGACTCCATGTAGGGGATGACGTCTTTCAGCAGATCGGATTCGAAGGCCGCGAACGCCGGCGCGGACTTCATGACATCGCCCTCGGCGCGGTCGTTGGGCTGCGCGCGGCCGTTAGGGAAGACGACGACCATCGGCTGCGCCTTACCGTCGGCGTACAGATTGTCCAGAATCGTGTCCGGAGCGCCGTTGCGCTTCCACTCCATCTCGTCGCCACCGATCCCATGCAGCAGATACAGCACGGGGTACTTCTTATCCTTGGAATAACCCGGGGGCGTGTAGACGAGCATGTGACGTTTGACGCCGACAGTACTCGATTGGTACTCGACCATTTCGGTTTTGCCGTGAGGGATATCGTCCCGTTTGACATCGAAACCGGCCGGCGCCGGCGGGAAGGCCGGCTTATCATCCGGGGCGAGGGTGATGGGCGACCTCTGCGCGCGGTTTGGAGCGGCTGCGCCAGCCCCTTCCGGATTGTTCTGAAACAAAAGGGGGGCGAACTCGTGCAGGCAGCGACGCCAGGTCAGCCACTCGTGTGACGTTCCCGGGGATTCGTAATAGACATTTCGGATGCCGGCCTTTTCCAGAGCCTGATGGTAGTTCTTGACGCTGTCGTACATCCGCGTTGGTTCCGCAGTCCCGATCCCGAGCCAGACCAGATGCATCCTGTTATTAAACGCAGCGGCGTCCGCCATCACCCCGCGGTGATAGGTTTTGGCGTCGAATGGCGCGCCGCCGAATCCGCCGCCTCCCCCGCTGAAGCCGCCGATATAGCCGAACGTATCGGCATGATCCAGGCCGATCTGGAACGCCTGCATGCCGCCCATCGAGAGGCCTGCGATCGCCCGATGATCGCGTCCCGGAAGGGTCCGGTAGTTCGTATCGATCATCGGGATCAGGTCATCGACCATTACGTCCTCAAAGGCGCTGAACATGCGGCTGAAGTCCGGGGGGATGGGCGCCGCAGGTTTGGCGCCGGGCGCGAGCTCGGCAGGGGGCTTGAGCGGAACGGCGGGGTCGCCCGGCTTCCGCGCATAGCCCTTCTCCATGACCACGAGCATGGGCTTCGTCTTTCCCTCGGCGATGAGGTTGTCCATAATAACGCTCACGCGTCCCTGGTTCGGCCATCCCCGCTCATCCTCGCCTCCGCCATGCTGAAGATAGAGCACGGGGTAGTGTGTTTCTCGATCGGCGTCATATTGCGGCGGCGTGTAAATGAAGACGCGGCGCCATTCCTGTGTCGTCTTGGAATAGTATTGGCGCTCTCTCACTTCCCCATGGGCAATGTCCTTCGGGAGATAGAAATCGACGCCCTTTTCCGGGATTTCGACGCCGCTGAACTGCCTGCCGACCCCGAAGAACGTTTCACTGGCCGGATCGCACACGGCCACGCCGTCGATCATGAGGCTGTAATAGTGGAATCCGGGGACCTGAGGCTCGGTGGTCGCCGTCCAGAAGCCGTCCTCGGAGCGGGTCGCGGCATAGGGCTTGCCGAGGTCGAATTCGACCTTCGCGGCGTCGGGAGCCTTAATGCGGAACGTGACGCGCAAATCGGGATGGACGCGGGGGTACTCTGCCTCGCGCACGTTGGTCACGCTGGGCGCGGATGTCGAGAGATCGCCGGCCGCGGCGTAAACTCCGCTTGCTGAAAGGAGAGAGAGTGCGATACCCATCTGTGCAAAACCCTTCATCTTGATGGCGCCTTTGCTGGTCAGATTTTTTGTCATGATTTCCATGGCTGCGGGAATATTCCTCGCATCGTTAAAGACTGCTGTCGGGATGCAAATATTTGCCGAAGAACGCGATCGCGAGCTTGTCGGCTTCAGCGTCCTGGAACCCGTGGCCCGCGCCGCGCACCGTGTAAAGTGTGGCGCTGCCCCCCGCCTTTTGCAGGGCCGCCAGCAGCAGTTCACTTTGATGATGAGGAACGATGTTATCGGCGTCGCCATGCGCGATAAAGAATGGGGAAGCTTTCGGCGAGATATATGTAATCGGGTTCGCCTTCTTCGTTTTGTCTTTGTTCTCCTGGATCGGCCCGCCGATCAGACGGGACGCCGGGGAGTCGGGGGCGTCGTTGTTCCAGCCTCCCGGCAGGCCGTGAGCATCCATCTGGAGGTAGTCCGTAGGTCCGAAGTAGTCGACCACTGCCTGGACGCGGCTTGAAACCGATCGGTTCTCGCCAACGTCGTAGGTTTTGATGTCGCCGGTAACGCCCAGCATCGCGGCCATGTTGCCGCCGGCCGATTCGCCGTAGGCGCCGAACCTCTGAGGATCGTAACCGTAATGATCCGCGTTTGCGCGCAGCCAGCGTACGGCAGCCTTACAGTCTTCAATTTGCGCGGGTAAAATCGCGTCGCTGCTCAGACGATAGTTGATTGATGCGACGCCGTATCCCGCATGGATGAACTTCCCAACGTTTTCATCGCCCTTGTCGCCGAACAGGAACGCCCCGCCGTGAATCATCACGATCAGAGGGGGATGCTTGGCGTGGAGGGGGAGATAGAGATCCAGCTTTTGTCTCGGATGACCGTTGGACACATAGGATAAATCCCGGTATTCCGTCGTTTCTTTCATCGTAGGTTGTGTCAGAGATTCACCGACCTGCGGCTGCGCGCTCAAGTGGGGCGCGGACGCCGTTAGCAGACAAAAGAAGCCAATCGCGGACAGAACGGTTTGTTTCATAGCGGATATCCTTCCGCGCCGGCCACTTCGCAGCGCTCAAGTAGTTTGGAATAAAAGACATTATACCGGAAAGATATATCGTTACCTAGCTCAAGAGCGAAAGCAATCGCATCATTCCTTTCCGTACGCCTCTGTATTTAACTTCAGCACGGAAAGCATTTTTGTTCCATATCGCTCTCCCAGCTCTCGGTAGCCGGCCGGAGTGAAGTGTAAATGGTCGGGGCGGCCGGCGCAGCCCGCCGATGAAATCGAGTACGAATTGGGGATCGTCTTCGGCAAATCGTCAATGATGGCGTTCATGCTCGCGCAAGCGCCGTTTTGGTCCGCGCCGACGAGTTCGCCGGCCAGCAGAGGCGTCTCTTCAGGTTTGAGATTTAAGTCTTCGATCAGGTTGTCATACACGACTTTCACCTTGTTCGGCCATTCTTTGTCATTCGTGTTCGATTCGCCCTGATGCAGGAGCATCCCTTTGATGACGCCGTCCTTTTGAGCCAATTTCGCCATCTCCACAAGACGCTGATAGGGATTGCCTCCATAAGACGCGATGATATTCTTCATCCATGATGGAGCCGTCTCCACATAAGACGAGTAGTGGTCTTTATCGAACAGTTCAATTTTACTTCCGGCGACAGAAACGTTGATCACGCCGATCTTAATTCTGTCTGGAAGGTGAGCCGCCATCGTCCGGCCGAAGTAGTCCGAGGGGCCAATGCCCGTCCCAGGCCGCGACAATGGGGGAATGGCCGTATACCAATGTCCCTTTTCTCGGTGCTGATCGGGGAAATCCACCGCAGTTAAGACTTGGAAGCGCTCGTTCACGGGGCCCATATCTTGCTCTTCAATGCCTGGATACCCCTCCATATTCGACTGCCCAAAGGACAGGAAAATATAGAAATTCTTATCCTGGGCAGAGGCGCTTACGTTCAAAAAGAGCAATGCGGCTAATACAAAGAACACTGTTTTCATGGTCATAACCTTTGGCTACTTGCTCTTGGCGGCTTGGATGACCGCGTCAAAGGCGGGTTTTGGCTGATCGTTGCCGTCAAACAACAGCGGTTTGCCTTCGGAGCGCCAGGAAACACCATCGTTGATCCCCCACAGGGTGACAACTTTCACCGCCTTCTTGTGCTTGAGGAATACTTGGAAGAGATTGGCGTACTGATGTGCGAGGCGCTGATCCGCGTCATTGACAAGGCCGCCCTGAGTGGTCGCGGCGTTATTGGCGACGTCCGCCCCGTTGCTGCGCTGGCCGCCCTCCGCACTGTTAACGTCGAGTTCCGTAATGTGAATGGGTAAACCCAGCGTTTCTAAATCCGTCAGCGTCCGGTCTTCTTCTTCGACGCTGGGGGAGGAAACACTGACGTGCGTTTGCGTGCCGATCGCCATCACCGGGACTTTCCGAGCCTGTAAACCCTTGATCAACGTGATGAGCTTCTGGCGTTTTTCCGGGTTTTCCAACCCGTAGTCGTTGTAGCGAAGTATCGCGTCGGGATCGGCTTCGTGAGCGTATTCAAAGGCTTTGTCGATGAAGTCCGGCCCGATAATCTGCACCCAGAGCGAGTCCCGCAGGACATTCGGTCCGCCGTCGGAGATGGCTTCGTTCACGACATCCCAAACCTTGATTTTGCCTTTGTATCGGCCGACAACTGTATGGATGTGATCACGCATCCTCTGGAGCAGCTCCGCGCGTGTTGTGCGCGGCCCACGGAAACCGAAACCTCTGGCCGGAGCAGCGGGTGTTTGGACAGGAGTATCGGCCTCCGGCGCCGTTCCAGCGAACACCCAGTTGGGTGTTTGTCCATGCCAGACAAGCGTATGGCCGACGATAACCATGTGATTTTTCAGGCCAAAGTTCACGTAGGCGTCGGCCGCGCGGAAATCATAGCCGTCGGCGCCTTCTCGCGGATGGATGAGGGACCATTTCAAGTCGTTTTCCGGAGAGATCTGATTGAATTGTTCCTTAGTCAGAGCGATATCCTGCTTCATCAGCTCCATCGTCCGATTGCCGAATCCCATCGTTTCACCGGTCGCGATGGCGCGATTAATGGCGACGCCGACATAAAATTGGCCTTTGTAGGCCCCCTTGAGCGTGGGGGATTTGTCGGGCCGCGCCGATGCGCCCGTGGTCAGAAGAAGCGCCGTCAGTATGCCGATGGGAACGCCTAAGCCTGCGCGAGAAATCTTCAGGGGAGCGATCATCACAAGACCTTTCTATCAATGCGGAGCTACGGTCTCAGTTTACGGCGGCAATCTTGTCGCTCACATGGAAGTAGTCGAAATCCACGAAGCCGCCCGTGGTGTTGGTCGCGTAGTTGAACAGCGCAAAGCGGTAGCCCATGAAATGCGGGAGAGTGTAAACCATCTGCAAGGGCTTTCCGATCGGCGTCCATTTTTTTGCATCAAGACTGTAAGAGAAATACGTCTTATCCGTACGGTTGTTGTAATCACACTCCATCTTCAGCCAGACGGTTTTCTGGGTCAGCGGCACGCTTTGCTTCTCCTCCGGAGAGTCGGACTCGGCGCTGACCATGACGATTGATTTGGCGTCCCCTACCATTTTAACACCAACGAAGCCGTATATCTTCTGCAATGCCGCCAGGCCCGCGAAGTCTCCGTCTTTCATGCCGCTCACGTCAATCGAGACCGCGCCTGAGGATTCGGGGCCAAAGGTTCGCTGGGTGAGAGAATTGCGCGCCGAAAGGAAGTCTGGGGCGATGCTGCCGGTAGTGAGCCGCAGAAAGCCAGGCCGCTGGGAGAGGGACCAACAGCGGTTATCCGGGTTGTGGTTCCATTGCCAGGCGAGCGGAAGGACAGGCTGAGCAGGCTTTCGGTTGAACTCATCGGAAGCCACGAGTCCCTGCGCTCCGCCGGCTCCCATCGTATTGTGAGGGAGGTTCAATGCTTTTGCCGCCTTGCCGCCGACGCCCATCACGGGCCAGTCATCCTCCCATGTCACCGGCACAAGGTAAGGGGTGCGGCCCACCGCGCCGTGATCCTGAAAGAGAAGCGCGTACCAATTTCCTTGCGTCGTGTCGATGAGACCGCCTTGCGCCACGCCTTCGTCTTTCAGAGCGATCCTGCCTTCATATGGACCCGTGACCTTGTCCGCGCGGAAGATGAGCTGCGTGCGCATTCCGCCCCGCGGCCAGGCGATATTGGACAGGTAATATTTCCCATGGATCTTGCGCATCTGTGACCCTTCCGCCGGCAGGCCGGCGTTGGGACCGGCTGCGAGCGTGGCGTTCGGAACAATCACCTGATCTATTCCCCCTGGCTTGATCGCCGAGGCGTCCGCGGTCAGTTCGGTCAGCCGAATATTCCCAGCGCCGTGGATCATATACACGCGCCCGTCGTCATCGAAGAACAGCGAGTGATCATGCAGCGCGGGACTGAACGAGGACGCCGTCCACGGCCCTTTCTCGATGTTCTTCGTCTTATAGATGTAGGTTTTTCCCGTTGTGGAGGAAAACGTCGAGACGTAGAACACGCCGTCATGGTAGCGGAGGCTGCTGGCCCAGGACCCTGCGCCGTAGGCGTTTTTTCCGTTTTGAAGCGTCAGGGCGTCATTGTCGGCGAGCGTGTCATACGCGTAGCTGACGATGCGCCAATTCACCAGATCGCTGGACTTCATGATGGGAAGTCCAGGACTCAGGTGCATCGTGGTGCTGCTCATATAGTACACGTTGCCCACGCGTATAACCGCCGGGTCCGGCGCGTCCGCCCAGATAATGGGGTTCCGCGCCTGATCGGCCTGGACCGGCTGGCTGCGGAAAGGACTTGTGATGGAAAGCGCGGCCAGGAATACGCCTGCGAGGGAGGGCGTCGCCTGACGAAAAAAAGACTTCTTCACGCAAAAATCCCTTGTCGTCGTGATCTATTGAGCATGAGTATCCTCCCCGTTGATAACGACCCTTGAGCCTGTGTCTTTCACATGTTATTGTCCGCCAGACGCCCGTACTTGATTGATGATACGCTGTTTTTCTTCAGGCGCGAGATTGCTTGAATTGACCTGGCTTACCTGTTTATCGATCGCTGCCTGCCGCTGCTGTTCCGTGATCTTTTGACGTTCGCTTGCGGATACTGGCGGCGCAGATCGATTGCATCCCGAGACGAACGCAAGGCAGCATGCAAAAACAATGGGAAAGAGTATTTTATGGATTCTCATGGGCCGCCTGTAACGCAGTGATCGGTTCTGATACACAAACCGTTGGACATCATATTTTCGCCGCTTGGATATCTGCAGCAAGCAGATATCCAAGCGGAACTTATCAGTCTCTGTACTACTGTCGACAGAATGTCGCAACGTATCCTGTTCCGCCGAGTTTTTCGGCGGACACGCAGGTGGCTCCCGATGCGCCTTGAGGATCGCCAACCGACACGACCCCTCCCTGCCCGGCGTTCTCCGGACAAACTCGGAGGAATTTTGCATGCCCGTCGGCCAGAACGAAGTTCGCACCTCCAACGAGTGAGGAGCCGGACACGGCGTAGCCGCCGTGTCGATCCGCCGCGACTGGGATCTGCCAGGTCGAGTTTGCCCCGACGCCGGCAAGGCTGTCCGTCTCATTCGGGTCGTTGACATGAGCGGCGTTGATCGAGGTGAAATTCGACGGATCCAGGCTCGAAGTCGGTTCCGCATAGCTGGCGTTTCCGCCCAAGCCGCCGACAGCTTCATAGATAAGAACGGTGCTCGCCGGAGAAGTCAGTGTCGCCAAGGTAGCCGTACTTGTATTTGTATATCCGCCGTCGGGGGTGCTCGTCCATGTCCACCAGGGCGTGTCCGATGAGATGATGGAGTTTTCGGCGTAGGAAACCTTCGCGGTCAACCAAGGGTTGCGCTGTTTGCTGTCGTCTGGACAGGTATAAACGTCCGCGCTCTTGACATAAGGATAGATACGTCCTGCCCAGCCGGTCCCGGCGCCTCCCCAGCGCTGGCAGAAGATGTATGTTTCGTCGTAGTCCTGCAAATATTGCATATAGCCTAGAGCAAGCTGCTTTTGGTTGGAGAGACATGCGATTTGACGCGCCTTTTCCCGCGCCTTAGCGAAGACAGGGAACAGAATGGCTGAAAGTATTGCAATGATAGCAATAACAACTAGCAGCTCGATCAAGGTAAAGCCGTTGCGGACGCAAACGATAGACTTCTTCATCGGTTTCTCCTTCGTGCGTTTCTGTCAAAATATTGGCAGGCAAGAAGAACTCCCTGTTTACGGGAATTCTGAAATAACGGTCAAGATCAGTGAATAGTTCTGCTATTAGAGCAAAAAAGTCAGGCATACAATGGTAGTTTTATCCCTGATGACGATATATCAATGATTATATCACTGCCTTTATTCTCTGTCAACATAAAATGTATCCATTGCCGCCAAATTGCTATTGGCGTTTCTTAGGCGATGGTCTGGGCCTCTCCAGCAAGAATTGCCCCGCCAGGCCGCCACCGCCATTTCCCGGAAATGGATGGGAGGATGGTCCGCCTGAAGAGTATCGAATTTTGGCATTATAGCTTTTGGCGCAATTGAAACAATCCCTGTCATTGGCTCCTTTCTGCCCAAATAGTGCGTCTGTTTGTCAAATAGGTCTGCCTGTTAGTATGGGACGTCGGTATGATCAGCCGGTCGTCCATATAGCTGAATTGATCGAACGAAGGACTAGAATATCCATTCGTCGGATCGTTTTGAGCTTCTCCAGCACTTTGGTAACGATATATCTTGATTATAACACGGACTTTCTTCACTGTCAAGACAAAATATCAATCCGCTTGATCCGTGTGTTACTGTTCCGCGAATCTGTCCTCCCTGCCGAATCTGTCCAAACCCTGTAGTCCAGACCACAAGATTTATCCGTATTTACTGCGCGGCAACGTCATTAAAAAGCGCTGTGCCTGAGATCAACCACTCAGGTCAGGGCAGCCATTTTAAGAGAGCGGTTCACGAGCCAATTTTTGACGGCCCAATTGCTAAACGCCGCGCGAGGCCCGCCAAGGTCTTTCGTCCTATCTGAAGTTTTACAACGTTGCTGCACAGGTTACTCAAATTCGCTTCGTTTGAAGAAAGTTCGCCGAGGCTGAGAGAATGTGATATTGACCGATATCATCGTTCGATGGAGCGAGTCCCTCAACAAGTTCTATTGTCGCTAACACAATCCGCCACTTAGGGGATGTACGCTTTCGAGAGAACTTCTATAATCAAATACGAACAACATTCTGTTCGCGCGCACTATTAGGAGTTCAGAAATGTCTACAACCAAATCCAAGACTATCGTCGGCTTATTAGGAGCAAGTCTCGCTCTCGCCGCTGTTGTCCACGCCCAGGGCGGTCAGACGAAACCCGCGCCAGGGAAAAGTGCAATGGGCGAGATGAAGTCGGAGGGCATGATGGGACCGATGAATATGAGCGGTCATGTCATGATGAACGGCCAGCCCTGTATGATGAAGTGCGATATGACGCCTATGGGCAAGTCCAAGGGGATGGGGGGCCACAGCATGACGGGCATGCACAGCATGAAGATGCACAAGCCTATGAAGATGAGCGGGACGATGTCCATGATGGGACAAAACTATCATTGCGACATGACCATGATGTCCAGCCCAACCAAGACAAAAAAGTAGCGCTGAGGAGTAGTTCATCATGACCAGCACTCTGCCTGAAACGAACTCTGTCGCCTCCAGCCAATCCGTGGTGGCGATCTATCGCAGCCACATCGACGCGGAGGAGGCGGTGCGCCGCCTTGCCGCCGATGGCCTGCCCGTGGAAACAATTTCGATCATCGGACGCAACTTTGAGTCTCACGAGGATGTTCAAGGATTCTATCGGCCAGCGGACGCGGCCATTGCGGGAGCAGGCGACGGCGCTTGGTTCGGCGGCATCTTCGGGCTGATGCTGGGGGCCATGGGATTCTTCATCGTGCCCGCGCTTGGCGCATTTATGGTGATGGGGCCGCTGTCTGGGATGATCGCGGGAGCCATCGGCGGCGCGGGCGTGGGGGCGCTGATCAATGGCCTTATCGCGCTTGGTATTCCAAAAGATCAAGCGCTCAAGTATCAAGAACGACTGCAGGCAGGCGAGTTTCTGGTCGTCGTTCACGGAAACGCGAACGAGGTATCGCGTGCGCATGAAGTCCTTCATGGAGGGCTTCATACGCATTTGGAAACACATGGCTCTACGACTGGCGTCAAAATGTAGTTTCCCATGGGGCGCATGTGAACTAACCGAAATTGGGCAATAAGCTGCGAGTTGAACGAATGTTCGACTTGCAGCTTTGTCGTTACGAGATGAGCACCGCCAATATCCAGAACGATGGGAGACGAACCTGACATGTCAATGAAAACACCCAAAGCGGTCCAAGAAAGCGCGACACAACACGATCCCCACGAACGTCACTCCCACTCGACGCCACAGAGGGATCGCAAAGGCATGTCCGACATGGCGCCCTCTCACGGTCACGATATGGAAGCCATCGCGCATAGCGGTATGGCCCATGACATGAGCGATCCCGCAATGGCCGCAGGCATGGAGGTGGACATCCGCCGTAAATTCTGGATCGCACTGGTGCTCTCGACAGCCATTATCTTACTTTCTCCCATGGGCAAGATGTTTGGAATATCGATCAGCCTCTCGGCGGCAACCAGGTCGTGGGCGCTTCTGCTGCTGACGACGCCTGTGGTGTTCTGGTGCGGCTCGATGTTTATCTCAGGCGCGTTTTATGCGCTGCGGTCCCGCAAGCTGGATATGTCCGTGCTGATCGCAGTCGGCGTACTGGCGGCTTACCTTGCGTCCGTGTATCTGACGATTATCGGTTCTTCCGACCTTTTCTACGAAGCGGCGGCAATGCTGGTGACGTTTGTGCTGTTCGGCCACTGGATGGAGATGAAATCCCGTAAAGGTACGTCCGACGCATTGCAGGCGCTCTTCAAACTGGTTCCGCCCAAAGCGCGCGTGATCCGTGACGGAGAAGAAACCGAAGTTGCGACATCGGAAGTCGTGCAAGGGGACGTGCTTACTTTGCGTCCAGGGGACCGTGTTCCCGTGGACGGTGAGATCACGGACGGCGAAACGTCCGTCGATGAGGCGCTGGTCACGGGCGAAAGTCTGCCCGTGGAAAAGAAACCTGGCGACAAGGTGGTGGCGGGATCGATCAACGGCGTGGGATCGGTCAGGTTTACAGCCACGGGCGTCGGCGAGGAAACAACACTGGCGCGCATTGCCAAGCTCGTGGAGATGGCGCAAAATTCCAAAGCGCCTGGCCAGCGTCTGGCGGACAAGGCGGCGGCCTATCTGGTGGTGCTGGCGGTCGGCGCGGGCGTCATCACTTTCGTTGCCTGGAGATGGGGAGCAGGCGCATCGTTCTTGACCGCACTGACGTTCTCCATCTCGGCGGTCGTGATCGCGTGTCCTGACGCTTTGGGACTTGCCACGCCAACGGCGGTGGCAGTCGGAACGGGACTTGCGGCAAAGCACAATATCCTGATCAAGGACGCGGCGACGCTGGAAGGCGCATCGCGTATCACGGCAGTCGCGCTGGATAAAACAGGAACATTGACCGAAGGGAAGCCGCGTGTCATGAATGTCGCGGTGGCGGAGGGAACAACGGAGGAAGAAGCACTGCGCCTTCTCGCGGCGGTCGAACGCAGTTCCAGCCATCCTCTTGCCGCTGCGATTCTCGATGAAGCCAAAAGGCGCGGGCTCCCATGGAATGAACAGGTGACGGGTTCCGAAAACGTCGCGGGACACGGGATGAAAGCCGTAGTGGAGGGGCAATATGTACTTGTGGGCAACCGCCGCCTGCTCATGGAATCAAATATTGATCTCGCACCGATCCAGCCAAGCCTAGACAAGTTCATGGCGGCTGGTCAAACGGTCATTCTGCTTGCCGTGGATAACCAAGCGGTGGCGGTAGTGGGGGTGAGCGATCCGATCAAGCTATCAGCAAAACGAGCCGTGGCGGAACTGAAGAAGCTGGGTATCCAGACCGCGCTGATCAGCGGCGACAATAAAGTCGTGGCCGAAGCCGTGGGGAAGGAAGTGGGAATCGAGCGCGTCTTTGCCGAAGTGCTCCCTGAAAACAAAGCGGGTTACATCAAGGAACTTCAAAGGGAAGGGAAGTTTGTTGCAATGGTGGGGGACGGCGTCAATGACGCCCCCGCTCTCGCCCAGGCGGATATCGGCATCGCCATCGGCGCGGGCACGGACGTAGCCATTGAAGCGGCCAAGATCGTGCTCATGAAGTCTGACCCGCTCGATATTCTGAACGCCATCGTCATCTCAAAGGCGACCGTCCGAAAAATGAAGCAGAACCTGGTGTGGGCCAGCATCTACAACCTCTCCGCGATTCCTGTGGCGGCAGGCGTCTTTTACCACGCCTGGGGCTGGGGCTGGTCGCTTCGTCCCGAGGTCTCAGCTCTGCTGATGTCCGCATCTTCGATCATTGTCGCCGTAAACGCTGTGATGCTTCGCAGATCCGAGAAGATGTTGCTTGCATAAATCACCCACCTTGCAGTCTTAGAGACCCGACACTGAAAATAATGCTAATATTAAAAGTAATTGATAGTTATAACAACTACCAAAAGGATTGGAATAGCTCGCTGACGCTGTCGTCTTTATGGATACGGCAGATGGCGCTGGCGAGCAGGGGAGCGACGCTGAGGACGGTGATTTTGGGGCAGCGCTCGCGTTTTTCGTCGCTGACGGGGATGGTGTCGGTGACCACGAGTTCTTCGACGCCGGAGTTCTGAATATTGTCGGGGGCGGCGCCAGAGAGAACGGGATGGGTGCAGCAGGCGAAGACGCGGCGGGCGCCGCGGGCGAGCAGGGCGTTGGCGCCGGTGACGAGGCTGCCGCCGGTGTCGATCATGTCATCAACCATGATACAGGTCTTACCGGTGACATCGCCGATGATCTCCATCACTTCGACTTTATTCGGTTCGGGACGGCGTTTGATGATGATCGCAATCTGGGCATGGAGCATCTCCGCCATGCCCCGCGCGCGGCTGACGCCGCCGACATCAGGCGAGACCACGACGGTATCGCCGTCGATCAGACCTTTTTCGGCGAAGTAGGAGGCGACCAGAGGGCCAGCGTAGAGATGATCGAGGGGAAGCTGGAAGAAGCCCTGGATCTGGCCGGCGTGCAGATCGACGGCCAGCACGCGGTTGGCGCCGGCGGTGGTAATGAGATCCGCCACAAGACGGGCAGTGACGGGTTCGCGTGGGGCGACCTTTTTGTCCTGGCGTGAGTAACCGTAGTAGGGAATCACGAGCGTAATGCGCTTGGCGGACGCGCGCCGAAACGCGTCCACCAAAATCAGCAGCTCCATGAGACTGTCGTTGGTTGGGGCACAGGTCGGCTGGACGATGAAGACATCCATCCCGCGTGCGCTTTCCTCGATCTTGACCCGGATCTCCCCATCGGCGAATCGCGTGATCAGGAGCTTGCCAAGCGGCATGTCAAGATACTGAGCGATGCGGCGAGCCAGCATCGGATTGGCGTTGCCGGTGAAAACACGCAGCGTTTCGGAGCCTACAGTCATCGTGATGGATCCTTCCCGTCGCGGACCGAAGCCCGTATCTTGCGATTATGCGGCCCTCATCCCCCGGCCCCTTCTCCCAATTCTGGGAGAAGGGGAGTCAGAGTTTTTGAGTTTCAGATCAGAACAAAATCTCACTCTTATTCAAGCTCCCCCTCTCCCAGAATTGGGAGAGGGGGCTGGGGGTGAGGGCCTCTTTACTTCTCCGCCGCCCACCCCTCTTTATTCACTTGCCGGCCGCGCCCGATAGCAAGAGCTTGGGCGGGGACGTCTTCCGTAATCGTCGAGCCAGCCGCCGTGTAGGCGCCGTCGCCGATAGTCACGGGCGCCACCAATGTCGAATGCGTGCCGACGAAGGCGTCGGCGCCGATAATGGTGCGGTGCTTTTTCTTGCCGTCGTAGTTACAGGTAATCGTTCCAGCGCCGATGTTCGTGCGCTCGCCGACTTCGGCGTCGCCCAAATAGGCGAAGTGCCCGGCGGAGACGTTATCCGCGAGCGTCGCCTGCTTCAGCTCAACGAAATCGCCGATCTTGACGTTCTTGCCGACCACGTTACCGGGTCTTAAGTTGGCGTAAGGGCCGACGCGTGTGCCGTCGCCGATCTCGCTGGCGACGATGTAAGAATCGCGCACGGAGACATTATTCCCCAATTTGGAGTCACTGATTCGCGCGCCGGGACCGATTTCGCAGTCTTCGCCAATATCGGTCACGCCGGACAGAATGGTGAACGGATGGATCGTCGTATCCTGGCCGATCTTGACATCGGCGTCGATGTGCGTCGTCAGCGGATCGACGATGGTGACGCCGGACAATTGCAGGGCGCGGTGGATGCGCTCGCGCAGGATCGTCGACAGCTCCATCAGTTCGACACGGGTGTTGACGCCGCGCACGATATCTGGATCCGGCGAGATGACGGCTTCCACGACTTCGCCCTGTCGCGCGAGCAGCGCAATGGCGTCGGTAAGATAGTATTCGCCCTGCGCGTTATTGGGACTGATTTGACGAAGCGCGGAGAAGAGCTTGCGAGGATCGAAGACGTAGACGGACGTGCCGATCTCCCCGATGGTCAGCTGCTCTTGAGTAGCGTCTTTCGCCTCGACAATCGCCGTCACTTGCTGGGTAACGGGATCGCGAACGATGCGGCCGTAGGCGCCGGCGTCTTCCAGAACGGCGGTCAGCAGGGTCGCGGCGGCCTGCATCTTGGAATGGTGCTCCAGAAGCGATTCCAAAAGACGGGCGGACACCAGGGGCGCATCGCCGGGCATCACAAGCACCGGGCCGTCCCAGTCTTCCAGCGCCTTTTCGGCCATCTGAACGGCGTGCCCCGTGCCCTTTTGCTCGGCTTGCAGGACGTATTCAAAATCGTCGCCCAGCGAGTTCATGACCATCTCGCTTTGGTGGCCGACAACAATGACGGTCCGTTGCGCGCCGGCCGCCTGGGCGGCCTCCAGCGCGAAGCGCAGCAGCGGCTTGCCCAGCAGCGGGTGCAGCGCCTTGGGCGTCTTCGACTTCATCCGGGTGCTCTTCCCGGCGGCGAGAATCAGCGCGGCGACATTGGCGGCGGCGGATGGCGAATCGGACATAATATAAGTTCCTTATGAATAGCGATGACGCCTTATTATAGCCGTGGGCTCCGACCGAGTCAAGCAAAGACACCGGGAACCGTACGGCCCCCATCGCCGTCTTATTCCATGTTATGGGGGAAGATTATTGAACAATCCTTGGAGACGCTACGCTGTTTTCATCGGCGTCTCGGTCCTGGCGCACGTCCTGGTTCTCGGTGTCCTTGCCTGGTGGCTCACACGCACGCCCAGCACCGCCGCGCCTTCGCGCAAGCCGGTCGAGGTGCAAATCGTGGAACGCCCGCGCCCCGCGCCGCCAAAACCCAAACCCACGCGCATCGCGGCGCTTCCCACGCCGCCGACGCCTCACGCCGTCCCCTCGCCAACGCCGACGCCAAAAGTGACGCACCCGACGCCGCGCCCGAAGCCCGCCGTCCAGCACATCACCAAAATCTTTGAGCACCTGCCGCCCCACCCCACGCGCGGCGGCCACTCTGGCGGCGCCGCGCCCGCCCGCAAAGCGCCTGTCATTCGCAAAGTCCAGGGCAAACCACGCCCGCATGTTCTGACGACGCCCGCCCCATCTCCACAAACCACACCGCAATCGGGAAGCACGGAAGGCCATGACAATGTTGCCGCCTCGCCCACCCCGTCTCCGGAAAACGGTTCGGGCGATCAGGCCCATGGCGTGGGAGACGGGGCAGGTAAAGGTGAGGGAACAGGACAGGGCAAGGATTCAGGATCTGGGGACGTGGGAACGGACGACGGTCCGCCCACCGGCCCCTTCGGCGTTCCCGGCGGCGGAGGCGGCAGCGGCCCCCGGCATATCGTCTATGTGCTCGATGTCTCCGGCAGCATGACCTCACGCATCGACAAAGTCCAGGAAGAGCTGAATACGGCGATCGCTGGTCTGCGCCCCGGCGAATCCTTCGACGTCCTGGCTTTCTCCGACAGCGTCGAAAAGTTCCATGACGGCCTGCTCGACGCCACGCCCGCCAACATCGCCCGCGCCAGAAACTTCGTCGGCGGCTTAACGCCTCTGCGCGGCACCAATGTCCAGGACGCCATGCGCGCCGCGCTCGCCATGCCCGACGTCAACGTCGTCTTTCTCATCTCCGACGGCGTTCCGAGCGTCAAGGAGACCAACACCGGGAAGCTGCGCCGAGATATCCAAAAGCGCAACAAAAACGGCGCCCGGATTTTCACGGTGGGACTGGCGGGATACAACCCCGGCAAGGGCGGCGTCAGCGACTTCGAGGCCGCCGACTTACTCAGGCATATCGCTGAAGACAGCGGCGGGACTTATAAGACGGTGACGCTGGGGTATTGAGAGAAGCCCTCATCCCCCGCATATGACCCACGCGGGGCCTCCACGCCCCTTGCGTAACCCACCCCGGCGCTTCGCGCCACCACTCCCTTGAAGCAGGGAAGGGTTGGAAAGGGATTCTCGGACGAAAGCCGTTTACGGTGTCAGTCTGAATACCCACTCCCGTCGCGGGAGGGGGCGGCCGAAGGCCGGGGGTGGGTCATATACGGGGAGGGACTACGCGAAGGCCAGGTGTACACCTCGGGTATAATCACTCTCGAAATGGATATCCCGACAAAATTGATCATCGGCCTGGGCAACCCGGGCAAAGACTACGACGGCACACGGCACAACATCGGCTTCGACGTCATCGACCACCTCGCGCGCGTGAACAATATTACGGTGGCGAAGCGCGATTATCGCGGACTGATCGGTGACGGACGGATCGCCGACACACGCATCTTCTTACTGAAGCCGCAAACGTTCATGAACCTCAGCGGCGAATCCGTCGCGCAGTTTCTGCGGCAGCGGCCCCTGGCTCTTACGGACATCTTAGTGATTACGGACGACATCGCCCTCCCCGTCGGTAAGCTGCGCCTGCGCGCGGGCGGATCGGCGGGCGGTCACAACGGTCTGAAATCCCTGATCGCTCACCTCCACTCCCAGGAATTCCCCCGCCTCCGCTTCGGCGTCGGCGCCCCGCGCGACGCCTCCGTGCAGATCGACTTCGTCCTGGGCAAGTTCGGCAAAGGTGAGCAGCGCGACGTCGAAGAAACCATCGACCGCGCCGCCGCCGCCGCCGAGACCTGGATCAAAGACGGGATCGAGCCCGCGATGAATAAGTTCAATCAGTAGTGGCCCACCACCCCATGTTTAACCATGTAACCGAGCGGGTATAGAATTCATGCAAATCTTTCTCGACACACTTGCCCCCTCGGCTACAGACCGAGGGGGCTTTTTTTGTCTGGGGTCCACCGGGAACATTTCGGAGGCTCGCCCCGTCCATAAATACATAAGAGCCGCTGCAAAGCGGATTAATTTGAAAAACACATCAAGGGAGCTTATAACGATGCGTAACATAACAAAAGTAACGACCATTGCCGCTTTGGCGACCATGGCGGCCACGTCCCTGGTCCCGACCGCAGCGTTCGCGGACTCGCAGAAGAACAAGAATAACTGGCGCAATATCGCCATTGCGGCCGGCGCTCTTGGCATCTACGGCGCGACCAAGCACAACACGACCATGACCGTACTCGGCGCGGCCGGCGCGGCCTACTCGGCGAAAAAGTACGAGGATGAGCGCAAAAAGCAGAGCCAGGAGAACAACTGGCGCTCGCGGTATCACCGCAACGGCCAGTATCGCGCCCGCTACCGCTAATCGCCCGGCGATTAGATTACATAGAAATGCGGCCCGCCGAATTATTCGGCGGGCCGCAATCGTTTTGAAACTTGCCGCCCGGTGAGTGAAGCTTCCTTCCCCGCTCCGTCTCTAATTCATCATCCAATGCGAACGGAGCCTGATCGTGAGGACCATTCCCATGCCCCCTTGTCGTTTACTACGCCCGATCTCTACCGCCATTTGTCTTGCCGCACTTGTTGGATGGCCGGCAGGCGCGACTCACGCAGAGCAGCAGT
Organism: Capsulimonas sp.; assembly: GCF_039929585.1. Taxonomy (NCBI): domain Bacteria; kingdom Bacillati; phylum Armatimonadota; class Armatimonadia; order Capsulimonadales; family Capsulimonadaceae; genus Capsulimonas; species Capsulimonas sp. The sequence continues at coordinate 1,560 of NZ_JBDSQY010000067.1, read as the reverse complement.
CGGCGAGCGATAATTCGCCGATCGTGCTGATGAATGATCCCATATACGCCAGTGAAGAAGTTCTGGAGAACGTCGGCCTTATCGTAGTAGCTCCTTCAGGCGCTTTTACGGGCGGCAGACCGATCATGACCCGGCTTCAAGTCGGTCAATCGATCGTGAGATTTTTCCCGTTCCTGCTGAAACACCGGCATCCGGCAAACGCGGGTCCAAAGTCGGAGCCTTTCTTCATCAAATTCCGACTGGAGACGGCGCAAAAACTGAGTTCACATCCCGAAGCAATCACGGCGCTCAGTCGGCTGGTCGACGCGTTTTCTCCCGAGATTCGTCAGCTCGGCGAGCATCCGGAAGATGCAAAAAATGAGCTGGCGACGCTCGCAAAACCAAAGCCATTCCCAGACGTCCCACCCGGTCATTGGGCGGCGCAGGCGGTGCGGGAATTGAAGGATAAGGGGATCGTCGTTGGCTACCCCAGCGGGGAATTTCAGAAGCTGGCCCCATCGTAAACGGGTGGTTTTGCCTGGTCTATTGCTTGACAAAAGACGTCCGGCGTGCTATCCTTTAGACGTAAAAAGTTAGACACTTTTCTCTTTTTCCCAAGAGGTTAAGACCGTGTTTTGCAGCCAGTGCGGCGCTGATAACAGCGCGGACAGTAAATATTGCAAGGAATGCGGCTCGTTTATCGCGCCCGTCTCCTCGATCAGTCTCACGCCCAGTCCTCAGGACTTCGCGGGCGTCGACGATCCCATTCGCCAGGAGCGCCTCACGAAGCTGCTCGACATGGCGTTCTGGCACAACGACGTCGGGAATCTGGACGCCGCCGTTCTGGCGGCAGAAGCGGCCCTGACGATCAATCCGAACGGCGCCACCGCACATTCGCTTCTTGGCACTCTTTATGAGAAGAAGGGCAACGATGAGAAGGCGATCGCGCATATTGAGGCGGTTCTGGAGATGAACCCCAATAGCGCCGCCGACGCCGCGAAGCTGGAGATGCTCCGGCGCGGAGTCCGCGCCATGGCGACCCCGCCGCCCGCCGGGTTCCGGTGGATTCCGCCGGCGCTCGCGGGAACCGGTCTGGGGAATGTCATGGGCCGTGTCGCCGACATCTCTGAAAGAGCAGCCACGACAAGCGCGACATCCAGCGGCGGGGGTTTCTCCGAGCGGATCGCAAGCTGGAACCTGAAAGAACGAAAAATCGGCGGACTGGCGATGGTTCCCATGCTCTATTCGGGCGCGGCGGCATTCGCGGTGATTGTGATCTGTATCGTCGCGATCCGTTCGTCGAGCCCCGCCACGGCAACTCCGGAGCGGCTGGTGACCGTCGCGACCACTGCGTCCCCCGTCCCCAACTCTTCGTTCGCCGATCCTTCCCGGGGAACCGTATCCCCGTTCGCGTCGCAGTCAAACGCCCTCAGCATCGCGCGCAATGTTCCAACATCACCCGACTCGCTGCGTCCTCCGTTCACGGCGAAAAGCCTGGAAAGCACCCCAGATCCCTTCGCCGAGCGGCTGACCAGCGCCGCAGGGACAAAACCACTGACGACGCGCCGAACGACCACGACA
>NZ_JBDSQY010000066.1:0-18326 GCF_039929585.1 Capsulimonas sp. | reverse complement strand
GATCCCGGAAGCGCTGCCAACAGCCGTCTGGATCAACCCGCCTGCCCAAAAGGAGGGCGAAGAGTTAGGCGACGATCGACACGAAAAATAATGGACTAAGTTGTCTCAAACTATTGACACGTTCCGCACTGAGGAAGTCACACGCCAAATTGAAGAGTACTTCGATCTGAGCTGGGATCAGAATGCGCCACCAACAAGCGAGCGTCTTTTCCTAAGACCAGCATACATTCCTAGCCGAGCGATACCCAATATTCTCCCTTGGCATGATTATGACTGGCGTTCCCTTGATGACGCGTCCATTCAAAATTGGCTTCTCGGCTTCTTTGGCTTGATGGATGCCGAGTTACAGTCCATCTTGTCGCGGTTAGAGATATTGTGCTCTTGGGGTGCGATGGCAGTTAGCTTGTACGGCAACAACTTCCAGTTCCGAGCACCTTATAGCGCTTCGCCCGTAGAACTAACCAATCTACTGCATGAAAACGACATATGCCATGTTTCCCATCCAGGCCTCTGGGGGATTCTAGAATCGCGGACGGCAAGTTCAGGAAAAGTGATAACCTTTGCCGAAGCGCAACGAGCACTGGATCTGTTGCTTGATATCCGGTCTCCTCGTACCTAGGTCGCCGGCTAGAGACTTTCACCAATATCGTTCGGGAATGGAGCGAGCTCCATTCCCGTAGGACCGAGTTAGCCTCCTCTTCTCCAAGCGTTGTTCTTTACCAGATAATACTTGGAGAAGAGATGCCTCTGTCGAGCACTCGCTACGCAACCGATACGAAATTTATTTCGCTGTTCGCCGTCTCTGCACGAATCCTGATAAGCGACCATTCGATTTGGCCGTTTCACGAGGTTCTGTTGCCGACTGAGGTTGTGTAGGCAGATAATTTCTTCCGTTCAGAGATCCCAGTTCAGAAATCTGACGCAAGCGCTCTGCATCCGTGTGCAGGTATACCGCCGTCGTTTCCAGCTGCGAATGCCCGAGAAGCGCCTGGATGGAACGGAGATCCGCTCCATTTCGCAGAAGACGTGTGGCGCAGTTATGACGGAGGCTATGCGGCTTGATATTGTCATGTCCACCTAACCCAGCGATCGCTTTGACTGTTTCTAGGGTAGAGGCGACACCCGCATCCCCCATACGATGACTCCGATCACGCGCCCAGAGCCAATCATGGGAACATTCCTCGCGAACTGCGAGCCATTCACCCAGAGCCGCCATGCACTCACGACATGGATAGATCGTACGTGATTTACCGCCTTTTCCAGAACGCACTGTGATTGTTGGCTCGCCGCCCGCGTGAATATCGCTTACTTTCAGGTCTATGAGTTCTTGTCGACGCAGGCCAGCATATACCAGGACGGAGATCATCGCACGCGAAAGAGCTCTCCGACGTACTTCGCGCTGACGTTCGCAGGCTAGCAGCAGTTGAGCAACCTCATCATCGGAAACCAGCAGGCGATGCGCTGCATCTTTTTTCGGTAGCTTAATTGCTTCGCAGGGGTTTTCGGTCAGGAGGTTCTGTTCTTTGAGGAACACCGCCAGCCCACGCAGCGGGTGGAAGGCGCTACGCACGGTTCTTGGACGCTTCCCTTCGCTGACGGCGTACAAGTAGCGTCGAAGCACGGTTGAGTTGAAAGTCGTCAGCGAGGGCTCCGCATACCCGTTCGTAGACAGCCAACTCAAAAAGCGACGGATATAACAACCGTAACTTGATTGGGTCGTCTTAGACAGTCCGCGCTCAAACTGAATGTAGCGCAGATAATCTGCAACTGCATCGGACAGCAGCACATGGAGAACTGGGACTGGAGAGTCTTTGTCAGGAAGATCGACATTTTTGCGAGCCATTTTTTCCTCAAAAATAAGTTGAATTGGGCTCCTAAGAGACTTCAACCCTTGAGATGGCTGCTTCGAAACTGAAAAGTGACCGCGCCACGGGTTAGAGCAGGGCGCTCTAACCGTAACTAAGTATTTTGGGGCGGCTAATGGGGCTCGAACCCACGACCTCCAGAACCACAATCTGGCGCTCTAACCGACTGAGCTACAACCGCCACGCAAGAGAAATTATACCCGCCCTGGCGAGCGGTGTCAATAATTTTGGCGTGACGTCGCAGAAAATCTTATGCCGGCAGTCAAAGAAGTATAATGGGGTAAGCGAATCGGCGCGACGCATCTCGACAAAATGAGAAGGCGTCGCCAAATGCGCGAGCAGCAAGGCAGGGGGCCGTCCCTGACAGAATGACGGGGTCAACAAAGGACAGTCCCATGACAAGAAAACCGTTCGCCTTCTGGCTCTTCATTTTCGCCGCCGTCGTCCAAAGCCTGGTTGGCGTCCTGGCGCTTCTCCACCACAGCTGGGGTAAGGCGTTATTATGCCTGGGCCTGACATGCCTCTACGGCTTCTTCGTGTGGCGCTTCTCAAAAGGCGACGATCCCGACGAGAACCTGCCCACCTCTCCTTAGCAGGGCCAGAAGCCTGCATCATAAAATCAGCAAAGGAGCAGTAGTCGTGAGCACGGTGCTAAAACTGACGGAACGAGGATTGGTGAAGCCGCCAAAGTTCCTGCCGAATAATATTCAATACGAGACGATCATGGGCAGTGTCGCCTATGGTGTCTCGAATGACTTATCGGATACGGACTTATATGGCTTCTGCATTCCGGAGAAGGAAACGGTGTTTCCCCATCTGCGCGGGGAGATCCCGGGGTTTGGTCAGCCGATTCCAAAATTCGAACAATGGCAGGAGCACCATGTGCTCGACCAGAGCGCGGGCGGCGGCAAAGGACGAACTTATGATCTGGCGATCTACAATATCGTTAAGTATTTTCAATTGTGTATGGAGAATAATCCCAACATGATCGACTCGCTGTTCACCCCCCGCACTTGCGTTCTGCACAGTACGCAGGTCGGGAACATGGTGCGCGAGAACCGCCGCCTCTTTCTGCACAAGGGCGCGTGGCATAAGTTCAAGGGGTACGCCTACAGCCAGATCCATAAGATGAATAGCAAGGATGCGCCGGTCGGCAAGCGTCAGGAACTGGTGGCGCAGTTTGGGTACGACGTTAAGTACGCATACCATGTGGTTCGTCTGCTGGACGAGGTGGAGCAGATCCTGACCGAAGGCGACATCGACTTGCAGCGCAACCGCGAGCAGCTCAAATCGATCCGTCGCGGGGAGTGGACTCAGGCGGATATTCTCTCGCACTTCGAACGTAAGGAGCGGGATCTGGAGACGCTCTATACGAACAGCAAGCTGGCCCACGCTCCCGATGAAGTGAAGATCAAGCAGCTTCTTCTGGACTGTCTGGAGCACCACTATGGAAGCCTGAGCGAATGCGTGGTAAATGTGGACGCCGCCGCAGATACACTGCGGCGGATTCGGGGGATATTGGAGCAGGCGGGCTATTGACGATTTCCCTCACAAACCACGGATCAGTTTGAGAGGGGCTGGTCTTTGAGACATCGTGCGATCAGGGCCGCGAACTGCGGGCGACGGCGCAGCAGGATGCGGCAGCGCGTGTGATGCGGACGCTTGGGATCGAGATAGACTAACGCCCAGTTGGGGTCTTTCAGAAATGGCGTGGCCTGCTTGAGACTGGTGGTGACCACGCAGTCGAAATCGTAGCTCTGGACGACACGGGTCCATTCGGCGTCGCCGCCCCGGCGCGCCAGGATCAGCATATTGTCGAATGTTTGGCCGACGTAGACATCCAGGCGTCCATCCACGAACACCGGCTGGCTTGGACGCCGCCACATCAAATACCCGCCGATCTCAAAGTTATTGAGCATGCGCAGGCCGGAGGGAAATTTCTCACGATCCATGAACGCGCACGCTGTCTCTGGATAACTCGGAACGCGACCGGCCGCTTCCCCAATCCCCGCAGGCGTATAGCCCTTGGGTCCGATCGCCTTGCCCAGGCTCGCCGCTGCGACCAACCCCACGGTCGCGGCGTAAATCAGCGCCCCAAACGACATCAGCAGCGTGATGGACAGTGGATTGGAGGCGAGACGCACACGGCCGCGCAGGTCCCGAACGCAGCTTTCCAAATGCGGCGCGGCGAGGATCATCCCCGCCACGCCAAACAGCGCGATGTTACGCGCATGCAGCAGCGATTCCACAAATAGGCAAGTGACCACCAGCGCATCGGAAAAACTCCTGCGGCGGCTGAACGCGAGCGCGCCGAATACGATCGCTGAGAGGAAGATCAGCGGCTGAAGCTGCGCGAACGGCAGCACCGCAACAGAGTTCCATTCCGTGACGTTCGACATCAGATTGTGATCGCGCAGCGTGATGAAGACGTTCCAGTAGATGCGCCATCCATATAGCGACGCCATGACGGCGACGGCGCAGGCAAGAGCCGTCGCCAGCATCCGCACCGCGCTTCGCCCATGGCGCGCAGCGCCGGGATCGCCACGGCGGCGCAGCCAGAGCCACACGGCGGCGTCGCCGACGGCGTAGGCCGCCAGCAAGCAAATGAAGACGAGCACACCCTGGTGCAGGTTTGCCCAGAGAACGCAAATCACCGGCAGCCAGGCAAGTCCGTCCCACAAACCCTTGGGGGTTGATAACGCGAACCGCTCCCGCGCGCGCGTCAAGATGACGAGCGACACAGCCAGCAGTAAGTACGTAAAGGCGTAAGGACGCTCCTGGATGCAGTCGTTCATCCCAAGCAGCGTCAGGTTCGCGAGCAGAAACGCCCACGGGCGCCCCACCCTCGGAGCAAGCCAAAACCACACAGTCCACACGGCGCCGACCGTCAGCAGCGCCATCACCAGCCACGTCCCAAAAAATCCTGCCGCCTTGAACGCCAGGGAATAGAGGACGAACGCCAGCCACTCCGGCACATCCCATCGCGTCCCGGCATTCGTCCATGAATACGTGTCGACACGCGGCAGATGCCCCGTGCGCAGGATATCCATCCCGGTGCGCAGCTCAAAGAAAAGGTCGTTTTCGGCTTTGGGAATCAGGCAAACCAGCAGGACGATCACCGTCAGCAGGACAGTTAAGGCGATGCCGGCGGAGCGGGACGAGGAAGTCGAAGGCGTAGTGGTTTGATGGTCGGGCACGGGAAAAGAATACGCTTTCCGCCACAGGGGATCGAAGAATGCGGCCGACGGCAAACGCCCATAGCACAGAGATTATACCATTCCCGGCAAATCTCACGCAAAGATCACGCGCGCCTCACCTCCCTCTCACGCTCGCCCCTTATACTCACGCATATCAACGAGACGACAGCAATGCCGCTGCCCATCTCGCAAAGAATTGCGGAGTATTTTATGATCAAAGCACTTATCATCGCCAGCCTCTATTGGAGCGCCGCCGGCGCTCCCCCCGCCGTTCCCGTCGCCACGCGCGCCGGGAGTCATCCCATCGCCGTGCAGAGCGCGCCAATAATGGAGCAGCAATTTATCGAAAAGATCAACGCCGAGCGAACGCGGCGCGGCCTTGGAGCGCTCACGCCCGACCCGATCTTAATGCGCGCCGCCACCGACCACTCGCGCGAGATGAGCGCCCTAAATTATCTCGATCACCACTCGCCCACACCCGGCATGACCACGCCGATGAAGCGATATCTCAAAACACTCACGGACATGGGGGCTGATGCTCCTGGCGCGCTGACAGTCGGCGAGAACATCGAATACTGCCGGGTTCCGAACAATCAGTACACGGCCGATTTCGGACACAAAGTATTCATGAACAGCCCAGAGCATCGCACCAATCTCCTGCAGCCAATCTACACCAAAGTGGGAGTGAGCGTGTGCCGCAACGCCAAGGGCGAGGTGTGGGTGACGGAGATGTTTCTGGGCGACGAGAAGTAACACGCCGGTATTAGCGTTTGGCGGTCTTCGGATCCTGCCCATACTCACACCACTCGCGCACCGGACACTCGGAGCACTTGGGAATGCCGGGAAGACAGATCGCGCGCCCATGCTGCAAGAAGAGGCGGTTGCTGCCTGCCCATAAGTCTCGCGGCATGACTTTTTCCAAAGCTTTCTCCGTCTGATCCGGCGTCTGCGTCTCCACCCAGCCCAGACGGTTGGAGATACGATGGCAGTGAATATCCACGCACAGCGCCTCGCGCTCGAAGGCGTAAATCAGAACGCAGTTGGCCGTCTTGCGGCCGACGCCGGGAAGATCCAGCAGGGCGTCGATATCGTTGGGAACCTGACCGCCGTGCTTGTCGCGGAGGATCTTCGCCATCGCGATCAGGCGCGGCGCTTTCGTCTCAGGGTACTGGCTGCCCACTAGCAATGGGAACAATTCGGCTTCGTCGGCGCCAGCAAGGGAATTGATGTCGGGATAACGGGCAAAAACACGATTGGAGACAGCAGTCGTCTGCTCTTCCCGCGTACGCTGCGAGATAACGGTGGCGGTGAGAACTTTGTAGGGATCGCCCAGCTCGACGGAGCCTCGGCCATGATAAGTCGCCGCAAGAATGTCCATAACAGTTCGGATATTTTCGGTGCTCATGTATACCTATACCCTCACTAAGCGTGAGTGTCACTCACTGCATTGGATTGCATTTAGATTGGTGGGTTTTTCATGGATTGAAAATCGTTGACAGGCGCATCAAACTGTGATAGACTTAGCGCGATCTTAACGATGCACCGCTGGCAGCTCGACGTGCGCGTTAAATCTATTTGCGTTAATCGCAATACAGACAGTCCAAATGTAGGAGGAAGATCACATGCAATTCCCAGTAAGGCAGCCCTTGAAAAATAAGGGCGGCGTTCGGTCTGCTCGTGCACGAAAACTCTTTCCGAAATTGCATGGCGCCGCCGGCGTCTGCGCCTTCTTGACCCTCGCGAGCGCTCATTCCAGTCAAGCCCAAACTTTATTTGGTCTACGCGGCGGACACAGCGTTCATCCCGGCGTCACTCGATCTCACTCGCTCGGACACATGGCGGAGAATGCGCGGCTCAATCTCGCCATTTCCCTCCCAGTGCGAAACCAAGCCGCGCTCGATTCCCTGCTCCAGCAGATTTACGATCCGCAGAGCCCGAACTACCATCACTATATGACCACTGAGGAATACAACGCGACGTTTGCGCCGACGGAAGCCCAGTACAATACCGTCATCACTTACCTGAAATCGCAGGGGTTTACCGTCAACTCAACGTACGGGAACCGTATGATCGTGGATGTGGGCGCGCCGATCGCCAATGTTGAGCAAACCTTTCACGTCAACATGCTCGTTTACCAGCACCCGACTGAGAACCGAACGTTCTTTGGACCGGACGCCGAGCCCGCGCTAGATAAAGCCATTCCGATCCTGGGCGTCACCGGGCTCGACAACTACTCGCTTCCGCACTCCAACGCGCATGTCGCGCCGCTGGCCGCGAAATCGAAAGTGGCCTTATCCAGCGCGGGTTCCGGCCCGGGCGCGCAGTTCATCTCCTTCGACTTCCGAGCGGCCTACGCTCCCAAGGCCACTCTGGATGGAGCTGGGCAGACGGTTGGCTTGTTCCAGTTCGGCAACTACTTCCCCAGCGACATCGCCTCCTACTGCACGACCACGGGGCTGCCTGCCGCCAATATCACCAAGGTGCTGCTCAACGGGGTCTCGGGAAATCCGGCGGCCGGCGAAAACACGCTGGAGCAGTCACTGGACATCGAGATGGAGCACGCCATGGCTCCGGGCGCGAATATCCGGTTTTACACCGGCAATAACGCGGCGGACATCTGGAACCAGATCGCTGTGGAAAACATCGCCAAGCAGGTCAGCTCCTCCTGGAGCGTCAGCCCTCCCCCGTCCACGCTCAATCAAATCTTGCAGCAGATGGCCGCGCAGGGCCAGTCCGTATTCAACGCCTCCGGCGACAGCGGCTACTCCGCGTCTCCTTTTGGATGGGATGATAACCCTTACATGACCAGCGTCGGCGGCACAAACCTGTCGACCAACGGCGGCGGCGGCCCATTGACCTCGGAAGATGGGTGGAATGGAAGCAGCGGCTATATCAGCCCGAACTTCGCCATTCCCAGCTGGCAGCAGGGGATCAGCATGACCGCCAATGGCGGCTCCACCACCCAGCGCAACTGCCCGGATGTCTCGATGGTCGCCACGAACATCTGGTGTGTTTACAATAATGGCGGATCGGGCGGCGTGCTCGGCACCAGCGCGGCGTCGCCGCTCTGGGCTGGTTATATGGCCCTGGTCAATCAGCAGGGAGCGCAGCACGGCAAGCCGACCGCAGGCTTTATCAACCCCGCCGTTTATGCCCTGGGCAAAGGCGCAAGCTACACGACGTATTTCAATGACACCACGACGGGCAATAACGGCAAGCCGGCGGTGACGGGATACGATCTCGTGACGGGATGGGGATCGCCTAAGGGCCAGGCCATGATCGACTCGCTGAGCGGATCGGCGAACTATAGCTTTGTCGCCAACGAAAACCAGAGCGCATCGTTCGCCACGCCGGTGGACGTCGCGTACGGCGCCAACAGCAGCTACTTCTACAAGTACGCGATTGGGGGCGCCTTGACGTTTAACAACGCGACGTTCGGAGATCCGATCGCCGGGGTCGCGAAAGCCGGATACTCTAAGCCGTACGTGAAGAGCGTTAACGAAGGAAGCGCCGCATCGTTCTACCAGCCGATAGAAGCCGCTTACGGCGCCAGCGGACACTACTTCTTCAACTACGGAACCACGGGAACAGTCACGTTTACGAACGCGGCGTGGGGCGGCGACCCGGTCGCCAACACCGCAAAAGCCGGTTACTACATGCCCTACATGGAGTGCGCCGGCGAGGGTGGAAGCGTCACATTCTCCGCGCCCACGGATGTCGCCTACGGCGCCAACGGACACTACCTCTTCAAGCACGCCGTGACGGGAACAGTCACCTTCAACACGGCGGTCTTCGGCAGCGATCCGCTGGTTGGAACGTACAAGTTCGGCTACTACCGACCCAGCCACTAACCTCGAAAACACAATTCAGCCTCCCGCGCAATGCGCGGGAGGCTGAATTTTCTGTACATCGAGCAGCAATTACGCAGGCTTCTTCGTCAGCGCGTCGATCTTCGTCAATTCGTCTTCACTGAACTCCATGTTCTTCAGCGCCGCGACGTTCTCTTCGATCTGCTTGGCGCTGGAGGCGCCGATCAGGGCGCTGGTAATCGCGGGCAGGCGCAGCAGCCAGGCGAGGGACATCTGAGCCAGGGTTTGGCCGCGCAGCTTGGCGATCTCGTTCAGTTCTTTGAGTGTCGCGAGGCGCTCGGGCGAGAGGTTGTTCTTGACCCAGTCTTCGCCCCAGCGGTCCGTGGCGCGGCTGCCTTCGGGAATGCCGTTCAGATACTTGTCCGTGAGCAGGCCTGAGGCGAGAGGGCAGAAGGGAATGACGCCGGTTCCGGCGCGCTCGGCCTGCGGAAGCAGGTCCCATTCCACGGTCCGGCCCAGCATGTTGTAGTACGGCTGGTGGATCGTAATGGGCGCGTAGTTCTTACGGTCCGCCACGCGCACGGCGTCGGCGAAGTGCGCGCCGCCGTAGTTGCTGACGCCCGCGTAGATCGCCTTGCCTTGCTTCACGAGCGTATCGAGCGCGCCCAGGGTCTCTTCCAGCGGCGTGTCCGGGTCGGGACGGTGATGATAGAAGATGTCGAAGTATTCCAATCCCATGCGCTTCAGCGACTGATCGCAGCTGGCGATAATATATTTGCGCGAGCCCCAGTCGCCGTAAGGACCAGGCCACATTGTGTATCCGGCCTTGCTGGAGATGATCAATTCATCGCGGGGCATCTCTTTCACGATCTTGCCGCAGACGGTTTCGGCGTTGCCCGGCGGTGTTCCGTAGTTGTTCGCGAGATCGAAGTGCGTGATCCCCAGATCGAACGCCTTGAAGAAGCACTCGCGGGCCACATCCTCACCACGGTAACCGCCATAGGTTTCCCACGCGCCCAGGGAGATCGCCGAGAGCTTCAGGCCGCTGCGCCCGCACCGGCGATAAAGCATTGTGTCGTAACGATCGCTTGCAAATTCCTGCGCCATAAAGTCTTGATTTCCTTCTCTTAGGGAACTGTCGTCCACGTTCGATAATACCCGGTTCCCGCAGCGCTTGACAGTGCGATTCGGCTCCTGTATACTGACTTCATGCACCACCGTCATTCCAACCTTCGCCGCTGGACCGCCTTCACCGTTTCCGCCCAGTTGATTTGTACGCTTGGGGGGGCGCACGCCGCCCCCGCCGCTCCGGCGGACGCCGGCAGTCACGAGCTGGCCCTGCGCGCAGCCACGCCGCAGAGCGTCATTGAGACGTTCCATTGGAACAAGCCGGAAAACTTGCCTGAGGGCGTCACGAGCGTCGCCGCCGCGCCGGCGGGCAAGGCGCTCGTGGTGGTGGGGACGGACACAGGGTTCCACAATGTCCAGGAGATGGTGCAGATGCTGGACGTGTCGGAGCGATCAGTGCAAATGCGTGTGCAGTTCGTGAGCGCGAAGACCTGGGACGTCACCTCGTCCGGTGTCCCGCTCACTCTGCTCGGAAAGGCGCCGGACAAGAAGACGGCGGCGACAATCATGGCCGGGGCGGACACGCGTATTCAGCAGGCGTCTGGCGACGGGGTCGCCAAACTGCTGGCGGCGCTCACGAAGTCCGGCGGATCGCTCAGCGCCTCAACCGTGACCGCAGTCTGCAATACCGAAGTCTCGGCCAATTTGAGCGCTACGCCAAAACTCCCCCTGTTCCTCGGAGGCTCCGTCTTCATCACCCCACGAGTCAACGAAGATAATTCGATCACGCTTTTTCTGCGTCCGGTCGTCACCACACGCTCGATTACCAATGCGAACAAGGAGGAAGTCGAGGAAACAAAGCTCGTCGCCAAGGTTGGCGACGGAGAGCCGATCTTGATCGGCAACCTGGCGCGCGGCGGCAGACGGATCGCCGACCAGGAACTGCTGGTCTTCATCACGCCGACGATCGCCAACGATAAGCGATAACGCCTCTCGCTTCCTTGCTATTCCATCCAAACCATGATAAAATTCGCCCAATACGCCGATAATGATTTTATCAAAATTGACGGCGGCGAGGGGATGACACTGAGATGACGACGAACAGATCACGATGGCGATATGCGGCGGCGCTTGGGATCGCGGCGCTTGCCTGCATGGCTTCGTCCGCCCATGCGCAGTCTCCCGCAGACCGTCACAACATCGGACGCGCCGCTCAGGCGATAACGGATGCCGTAAGGCTCGGGCAAAAGGTCGACGACATCCGCAAAGCTCCCAGCCGAGCCGCCGTTAAAACAGGCGAAAGCGCAATGGGCGTCGTCGCGAACACGGCGGGCGGCATTGTCGGCAAAGGCATGGGCCAGCTCTTCGGCAGCCGGATCGGCCGCTTCTTCGGACGTGGGACGCGCAGCGTGATTAAGACCGGCGGCAAGGTCGCCGGCGGCGCCCTTCGAGGCGCATCCGACCTCACAGGGGATTTCTCCCGCAGGCTAACGGACGGCGGAAGCCGGGTGCTTGTGAACGGCGCCAAAAACTTCGCTCGGGACAACGAGCGCAAAATTCTCAAAGAAACCCAGGACCAGTTCCTGGCGCGCACGCTCGGCGACGCCGCCCCCATGGCGCGCCTGGCGCTGGCGCAGGCGGCTCAGGGGTCGACACTCGATCTGAACGGCCAAGGCGGCTGGGCCGCCGTGCTCGCGACCGCCGCGCGCAGTAACCCGACGACCCTGCAAGATCTTCTCGTCCAGCAGACAAATGGCGGCGCCGGCCGCACGAACATGCTCGCCTTGATCGCAAACGCCGTGCGCGGCGACGCCCGCCTCGCCAACGCCTTGATCAACCCGTCCAAAGATCCCGCCGCCGCCGCGCACACCGGCGACTTAGTGCAGGCAGCGTTCGCCGACAATCTCCCCCTCATCGAAAGCCTGCTGCTCACCGGCGGCAGCGACATCACATCCACCCTCGCCACCCAGGCTCTGAGCGCCGTTCTCCAGCGCATGCTGCCGCCCGGCTCCGCGCAAAACCTCGCGGGCGTCGTCAGTAATGGGACAGGCGAGACGGCTCAGGAGCTTGCTCCAGTAGTGAAAGAAGGCGTGCAGTCGCTGGCTGGTTTGCTGGATAGCAGTGCAGAGTAGAGTAGAGCGTCCATCGCAGTGTAAAACCCATACGTGTCGCTCGGGTATAAAACCCGAGGCTGGGAGCGGCAGGAGCCGCTAACCGTCCGTGCCGGACGGAAGACTTGGACGATTGCGTTTGCTCGTTCCTCCGTCCGGCACGGACGGTTAGACGCGGAGCGTCTCCCAGACGTGGGTTTCATACCCGCGATTCCTATTTCCCCGCAAACACCCCGCGCAGATAATCCAAATATACCTGATCCTTGCAGATCGTCTTCCCCGGACTGTCGCTCAGCTTCGCCACCGGCTGACCATTGCACTGGGTCATTTTGATTACGATCTGCAAAGGCTCAACGCCTAAGTCGTTCGTGAGATTCGTTCCGACGCCGAATGAGGTGAGAATGCGCCCCTGGAAGTGGCGCGCGAGGTCGATCGCCTTGGGGATCGTCAGACCGTCGCTGAAAACGGCGGCTTTGGCGCGTGGGTCAATGCCGTATTTGGTGTAGTGCCGAATGAGCTTCTCCCCCCATTCATACGGATCACCCGAGTCGTGACGCGCGCCGTCGTAGGCTTTGCTGAACAGGCGGTCGAAGTCGTTCAAGAAGGCGTCCATGCCGACGACATCGGAGAGCGCAATCCCTAAATCGCCGCGATACTCCTGCATCCAGGTCTCAAAGGCGAATTTCTGGAACTCGGGCAGCGGGGCGAACGCCTGGCAGGCCTGCAAAATCTCATGGGCCATTGTGCCGAAGGGACGCAGGCCGTTTGTCCGCGCGAAGTGGACGTTGCTCGTTCCCATCAGCGCATCGGGCAGGCGCGCCTTCAGCTCCTGAACCACTTCCCCTTGCCAATCACGACTGTAGCGGCGGCGTGTACCGAACTCGATCAGATTGAAACGCGTCAATCCCGAGGCCTGAATCCATCCGATTTTTTCCTCCAGACGCCGCCGCCCTTCTGCCTGAAGCTCCTCCGTCATCGGCTGCGTGTTTCGAAAGTAAACCTCGTTGACGATGGACAGCAGCGGCACTTCGAACAAGATCGTCTGAAACCAGTTGCCCTTGATCGTAATCTCAAACTCGCCATCCGTGGTAATCTGGACCGCCTGCGGATCGAGCTCGAACCGCTCCAGCGCCTCGACATAGCTGGGATGCAAGTAGCGGACTGTACGCAGGTATTCAATCTCTTCATCGTTCAGGCGCAGATCACAGAGATGAGCGACTTCCGCCCGGATCTCCTCGGCGTAAGGCCGCAGATCGATCCCCTGGCTTCGCAGTCGAAAGTCATACTCAGCCGTCGCCTGCGGGAACCGATGGAACACCACCTGCTGCATCGTGAACTTATAAAGGTCCGTATCCAAAAGCGATTCGATGATCATAATTCTCTTTCCAAATATCCCGAAGCCTGCGCCGCCAGGTCAGTCAAATTCAGGACGACACGAAGCTCTGGGCGCAGCAGCCGCATCTGTACGTCAATATCTTCCCGTCGGGAATATTCCGGATGAACGCCGACGAAGATCGATTTGCCGGTCATGGACCATGCGCCCAGCTCGAAGAGCGTGATTGGGCAAACGGTCTCGCAAGGAAACCAGAACAGAACGGCTTCGGCGAGGCGAAGATGCTCGAACTCCCAGGCGATCTGCTGCTCCGCCGACCAATCCAGGTCTTCGAAATAGCGCGCGTGACGTGGATTGAGCAGTGTCCAGCACGTGTGGGAAAGGCGCTGGATCATCTCCGACTGCCAGTCCGGGCATCCGGTGACGCCGCCCGCCAGGAACAGCGCTCGTTCGGGGCTTTCCAACCGATCTGGCGTCATAATCAGTCGCGCCATCTCAGTTCTCCTCCCTCATCGCAAATTTAAATAGCTTCGGACCGCGTGCAAAGAGCGCCTGCGAGCCGTTTTTCAGCAGAAGACAGTCGCCGTCCAGCCCGGTCTCTTCACAGCGCTGATACTGAATCGAATCCAGATCACGCGCGAAGATCTCCAGGGAGCCATCCTCGTCCAGGAGCAGGCAGACACCGCTGTCCAGAACCACGAAGTTAATGCCGGGAGCAGCGATATCTTCGATCCGGCGCAGATCGTAGCGCCGGAAATCGGAGGCAAAGCGTACGACGTATTTATCATACCGTCCGCCCCTGGCGGCGATGACGATCAGCACACGTTCTTTGTACACGGCGTTCACGATCCGGGCGCCGTCCAGCTCCGCCAGACGCACCTGCCGGCTTTCGCCCCGCCTTGGCAGCACGGAAACGTAGCAGGCGCCGAGGACATCCTGCACCGCGACGCCTTCAAACAACTGCGTCGCCTGCGGCATTACGTTCGCCACGGCGCGCGCACTCACCAGGGTAGCCAACGGCAGCGCCACCAGATCGACTTCGAGCAGCGATCCGGATTGCTGGAAGTACAGACGCCCGCCGCTGGACATCACACTGTCTCCGGCAAGGCGCGTGTCGATCGGCCGCCCCCGCTGGAGGTCGTAGAACCGAATATACCCATTCTCCGCCCAGGCCGCGACCGCCTGATTCCCGCCCGGCGCGATTCCGATCTTGGCGTCCGCCCCGAGCACCGTCACGCCGCCCATCACCACGCCCCGCGCCGTAATAACGAGGCCATTGACGAAGTCCACGATATCGGCGTCGTACTCCCGCATTTCGTCGATGTCGAAGCTCGCGCTTACTGGAGCCGTCGCCATGCGCGGCGCAAGGTAAATCGCGCCGTAAGCGCCCTGCGGCGGCGGAACGCGCTGGCCGCCGTCCAGCACCATCCGATACCAGTCCTGGTAGGCGCCGGGGATCACGTCGAACGACAAACACGCTCCGGGAACGCTGACATCGGGATTGAGAACCGAGACGTTCTGCTGCATCCGCTCGTCCAGCGTCTTCCACTTTGCATGCTTGCCCCGGTACGGATGGATGCCGGAGAAGATTTGAAACGAGACTACGGCGAAGGCGAACCAGTCCGTCGCCTCGCTAAAATCCCGCGCGTGGCGGTCGCGGACGCTGTCCATCAGCGCCGTCGCCGGATACCCCGGCGCCTGGTAGCTGTCCACGTCGATAAAGTAGAGCTTGTCCAGGGCTTCATCGACCACGAAGTTCATCTCGTTCAGATCGACGATCAGCAGCCCCTGCTCGTGGACGTGCTTCACTCCCGATTGCAGCCGGCGCACCAGTTCCAGCGCGGCGTCCGGCGTGAAGCCCTTGCGGTCCCGAAAGGCGCGCGGGAAGATCTGGCACAGCGGATACCCCTTCGGGGCGGCGCGCATGGCGTAACCAATGGGATCGCGCTGCTTGTCCGTCAGCATCGCCTCCGGCCGCAGGATCTCTGGCAGTGTCAGCGCCGACAGCGCCCGCACCTTCCCCTCAGGCACGGTGTTTCCCGGAGAGCTATAGACTTTGTACGCCGTATCGCCCTTGACATAAACGGCGCCCTCGCCCCCCTGCGCCTTGAAATCCGCCTGCGTCAGGGTAATCTTTTGCTTGCCTTCCAGATATACATCCATTGTGTTTCCTCAATACGGAGGCAGGAGCCGCCGCAGCCCATGTGTCAAAACGACAAGGGCAAAACCAAAATTGCGCGCGAAGCGCAGCGCAAAGAGTGTATCAATCGGTATCTCGGATTGGCCGGTTTCGCAAACTCTCGCCAATTGTCCCGCAAGCCGCCTCATCCAAGCGACACTGCACGGCCGCTCGCAAATACCATCCAGCCACTCCTGCGGGATCGGCGCTCCACCCGCGCCGACGATAGCGCCTAAGATCGCCGCCGTGGTGTCCGTGTCGCCGCCGCAGGCAATAATCGTACTGACAGCCTGACGAAAGTCGTTCGGGTCACTCAGCCAGCAGTGCACGGCGATAGGGACGGTCTGCAAAATATAGCCGCTCACGTATCCCGCCGCGCCGATACGAGATGCAAAATCCGTCACATTCTCACCGCGCTCCGCGCTGTCGATCGCCGCATCCAAACGCTCCAGCGTCTCCGGCTCCGTCACAAAGTCATGCAGCATGACGCGAAAGGCCTGCGTGATCTCATTTGCCGGCAGACGCCGCGAGGATATATAGGCGGCGACCGCAACCGCCATCGCGCCGGCCTCGGCCTTGGGGTCGGTGTGCGTGATGCGCGTGGACGCCCGAACCAACAATTTCAGACGCTCTGGAGCA
This sequence comes from Capsulimonas sp., assembly GCF_039929585.1. Taxonomy (NCBI): domain Bacteria; kingdom Bacillati; phylum Armatimonadota; class Armatimonadia; order Capsulimonadales; family Capsulimonadaceae; genus Capsulimonas; species Capsulimonas sp. The sequence continues at coordinate 2,125 of NZ_JBDSQY010000066.1, read as the reverse complement.
TCGCCATAACAAACGCCGAGCAGAGCGCTGCGCATCGCCGGGCCGTTTCCGGCGCTGCGAACGCCGCTGTGCTCAGGCGGGATTCCCACGAGCAATTTGAGACATGAGCGCAGGGTTGCAAGCCCAATTCCCGCCGGCAGACCAAGAAACCAGATTCGGAGACGGCGGGCAAAACGATTGGAGAAGACATCGGCGTCGCCCGCCGATCCGATCAGCGCCTGCGCCAGCATGCAGGCATGCTCGGTGTCGTCGGAGACCATGCCTCGCCCACCGGGAAGCAGGCGCGGACGGTCCAGATTTGGGAACAGCTTGCGCTGGCGGCGGATCGGCAGTCCCTCGGCCGCGAGGCCAAGGGCATCGCCCGCCGCCGTTCCCAAAATGCATCCGAGGATCGCCTCGTCTCTCGTTCCCATCGTACTCTCCATCACGGCTCTTCAGAATTTCAGCGGCTTCGGCGCCACACCCGAGCCGAGCGCCTGGGACTGCATGCTGATGCTGCGCGAGACAAACTCCGCGAGCGTCGCCAGTGTCTGCGCGTTGGCGCTCGCCATCTCGATGTACTGGCTGAAGCCACCCTCTTGATACGCCTGCTGAAGGTCCTTACTGACCTGCTTGTCGCGGACATTGACCCCGATCAGCACCGAGAGCGCCGTTTCGACATACTCGTCGGAGACGGCCTTGGTAATCGCCGCCTTCACCCCTTGCGCCGTATGCTTGGAGGTGTTGTCGCCGCCGTCCGTAATGACAAACAGGATCGCGTTGGCCGAGAAGCCGCCCACCCCAAGCTGCTTGCCGTAATCGATCGTCGCGCTGACGGCGTTTTCAGCCGCATCGTACAGCGCCGTGCTGCCGCCGACATGCAGCACCTTGTCATAATCCGCCGGGCGGCAGCACTCCAGCAATTTAAAGCCGTGCAGCTCGCGGACATCGCCGCTGAACTCCACCAGGCGCAGCAGCAAGTTGTCGGCGCGCGGGCTATACTGGCAGGCCTGGACAATACTTTTCAGGGTCTTTTCCAGCTCCACCTGAAATCCGGCGACGCTGCTGCTGGCGTCCACCACGATAGTAACCAGTGTGTACTCCGTGGCGCCAAGCGCGTCGATCCGTGTCGCCGAATAGCCGTAGTGGCTTGTCGGCAGTGCGTTCATTTCCAATGTCAGATCGTTAATAACAGGCATCTTCGGGATCCTTTCTTAGCGCAGGAAATCCTGCGTCGTCGCCAGCTGCATTCCTCGTGCAGTCATCTCTTTGATGAAATCATCCTGATACGCTTCGAACCCCGTCACCGGGCTTGTGGCGTCGGTGAGAAGGACAAGCTTCTTGACGGCGTCATCGCTTCCAAAGCCATTGGCGATATCTCGGACAGTGTTCGCCAGACAGTGGCTTCCGGCCTCGCCGGCGACCACCACCACGTCCGCTTGAAGAAGCGTTTGGATCAGCGCCGTGTTCATCTGTGTGCTTGGGTCCGTGGGATCAGGGACTTCGGCCTGAATGGCGCTGTAGTGCTCGGTGAAGATGTTGCTGCCTTTGGTCACATAATCCACCATGGCGAAGCGCTTCTCCCAGCCGGTCAGCGCATCCTGAAGCTCCGGCATCACCGCATGGCCTTCGGTTCCAATCAGACAGTGGTATGGCCAGATGCACAATGCATAACGGCCATCCGCCGCCAGCGCCTTCACGTAATCCAAGCCCCGGCGGTACATCCCCGGCTGCGTGGTCGTCCAGCGTCCATTCTCCACGTCATCGACGCTGATCAGCGTGAACGGGTCGGGGTGCGCGCCTGTGCTGTCCTTCCAGAAGATCGGGTGCGCGATGTCCACATAGTGGTGCGAATCGAGCGTGACGTGGATGTCGTCCAGCTTCGTCCCCACCCGGTCGATCATTTGGGCGAGACGGTGCATATCCTGCTCCGCTCCCTTGACATACAGCTTGCCGCGATTGGGATCGCAAAAGTCGATCTGCGGATCGATGATCAATAACTCTACCTGCATTGGCTTCTCCTTGTTAGTGTTTAATTTACGCTTACGAAGATAGTATACCATAGTTAGTGTAAAATAAACACTTATTTTAGACGTGACGAAAAAAGATTTGGCCCTCATCCCCCAGCCCCTTCTCCCAATTCTGG
>NZ_JBDSQY010000065.1:0-6149 GCF_039929585.1 Capsulimonas sp. | reverse complement strand
GACCATCGAAAAATCCATTCTCCGCCCTCGGAGACAATCATCATTTAGTGTAGTGAACCGTCTCAATCATTATAGACACAGAGGGTGGCGCGGTCTTGCAGGCAGCCAGTTTGCTTCCCCACGTAGGGTCGCCAGTATAAGCGCCGTTCTGACAGAGAGTGGCGCCGAAGCCCGTGATTGTCCCGCTTGTATCAACATTCGTTGTAAATAGAAACAGAGAGGTGTAACCGGAACTTCGTGCGATGTTTTGCGAAGCAACTGTGGGAGCATAGTATTGACTATCGACATAAATCCCGACAGACCCACTTGCCCAAGATGTGCTGGCGACGGCAATGAACATCATCGCTAACGCGAATGGCAGACAGGCTGCACGTAGTATTCTCTTGATCATTCTTTTTGCATCTCTTCTTTGATTGCTTATTTGGTCCGTTTGCGCGTTGAGTAAAACAGGTGAGAGCCTGCAATTGCTCTCAGCTGTGAGATTGCCATTAGTTAGGAACGATGTTCCATTCCTGCTGGCAGGAGCCGCCAGACCAGGGCCACAGGATTATTCTGGCGCCCGCGTTTCCAGAGCATCCAGACCCATCCAGAACATCAACGACGCCGCTCGCATTTGCCAGCCCTGGCGAGATGGTGTATCCGCCGTCCGCCCGCAGCGTAAACTTCCACTGCTGGCCGCCATTGCCGCTGTAATCCCAGAGCTCGATCTGGGTCCCATCGTTTCCGGTATAGCCGGTGCAGTCCAGGGAGCGGCCGGAATTGGGGTTGATGATGGAATAGTAGCCGTTGTTCAAGTACGTGATCCGCCACGTCTGATATTGATTGTTCAGGTTTGTCCAGAGCTCGATGGGCGTCCCATTCCCCGTGCCGCCGCCGGTGCAGTCGAGTGCGGTCCCCGTGCTACGAGCGACGATCTGATAGTTTCCATTCGGGATGGGATTGCCCATGTTGCTATTGAAAATCAGGTTCCATTGAGTCGCGGCGCCAACCCCCCAGGACGTGGGAGTTCCGGCCACCTGATAACATCCCCCGATGCCTAGGAAGGTGTCGTTTGTCGATTGCAGGTATTGATTATTGGCAGGACTGGAGAAAGAAAATCCGGGATTGCCGGTCACGGGGATTCCCCACGATTGCTGCGCGTTGTTCGAGGCGGGTGTGAGCGCTATTTTGTCGCAGCTGGCGACAACTTGACCCGCATTGTTGATGTAAGGATCACCAGTCGCCTGCAGCAATTGTCCCGAGGACGTATTCTGGACATGCCAGAGGCCGCCGCCGATGGGGAAAATGCTCCATAGCTGCTGGGCGTTATTGTTGGACGGCGTCACTGCAACCTCGTTGCACCCGGCAACCGCTTGGCCGGTACTGGTGGCGATATACGGGTTTCCTGTTCCCTGCAAGGCGGTCCCGTTATCGCCGAAGCTCCCAACCCAATAATTCGCCGAGTTCGCAAAAGCCATGTTCAGCGCCGGTGGCCAGCGCTGATAATCCCATTGCATCGTACCGTTGAGCCACATGAAGCCGCCTGGGATTCCCAGGTTCGTTTTCCAGTTTACAAATTTCGACGTGGCGGATGCGAGGGTCTCCGTGTTGCCCCAGAGACCGGGCGTGACTTTGAAACCGCCAAAGGCGTTGATCCAGTTTGCCGGGTCATTACCCGCGCCGCCGTCATAGCACTGGAGATAAATCGCGTCGACTTTCGTTCCCAGCTGCGATTTCACGCTGACCCAGAAGGGCTGGTTCGTGTAGGGGCACAGGGTCACTTTCCATCCCATGCTCGCCAGCATATTCCCGAAGGCGACCGCAGAGCCGACATCATAGGTCGTCTCGTCGTCAAACTGAATGGCGTCGGCGCCCGTGGCGTTCTTCAGCGCTAAAAAGTTTTTGTAGAGGATGCTGTTGGTTCCCGTGCCCTGTGAGGCAATCAGGTTTTTGATATTGGTAAAAGACTGTGTGCCCCAGTTGCCGATACAGATTTCAATACGGTTGACGCTGGATGGCGCGGCCTTGCAGGCGGCCAGCTTATAGCGCCAGGTTGGGTCGCCGGTATAGGATCCGTTCTGGCAGAGCGTGGCGCCGAAGCCCGTGATTGTTCCGCTGGTGTCGATATTCGTTGTAAACAGAAACAGGGAGGTGTAGCCGGAACCCCGAGCGATGTTTTGCGCGGAGACCGTGGGAGCATAATACTGACCATCCACATAAATCCCAACGGAGCCAGTCGCCCAGGCTGTACTGGCGATGGCCATGAACACAACCGCTAAAGCGAGCGATTGGCGCACTAACCACATCACTTTTTGAATGGTTTGATTTTTCATATTTTCTCCTTGGTGTCTTACAAATTGCACGAACCGCCCCATTGCAGGCCGTCGGTAAAGTTGAAGCGTTTAGCTTGCAATAAGCCCTTCGACCGACATTTCGAAGCAGATCACACTGCTTTACTATGGCGAAAGCAACCAGTATTGCAATGATTGCTTCAGAAACTTATTGTGAGAATTACTGCATGCTGGACTCTTTATCAGCGGCGCACCAATATTTGGATTTGTTTTGGAGGCCATGGATTGACGATGGACTCAGAGCAGTCGGTCCATAATAACACACTCCCCAAACGTTGTCAACTAGAATGGTCCCACGATTTCGAACCGGAGCGGCCCCATATTTCAGGCCCGCAAATCGAGCTTCATTCCGCCTCCGGGGCAATACTCCGAAGACGATAAACCTGATTTTCTTGCCTGGAACGTTGTCTTGTGAGTTCCGGTTTTGGCGAAAAACAGGTACACTTTATGCGATTTGCAATAAGCTTTTGACGCATTTTTGATGCGCAGGGCAGACTGCGGACAATTTTCTAGGAGAATCGATGATGAGTCACCGGATATACAACTTCAGCGCGGGCCCCGCGATCCTGCCCGAAGCCGTGCTGGAAGAAGCCGCGCAAGGCGTGCGCGAAATCAATGGGTCAGGGATGTCTTTGCTGGAAGTCAGTCACCGGGGCAAGGATTACGAAGCCATCCACAACGACGCCGAGCAGCGCCTGCTGCGCGTTCTGGGCGTGAGTGCGGACGAATACGTCCCTATGTTCCTTCAAGGCGGCGCGAGCGGCCAGTTCGCTCAGCTCCCGCTCAACTTCCTGAGCGCGGGCCAGCACGCCGATTATATTATTGGCGGCGACTGGGGTGCGAAGGCGCTGAAAGAAGCCAAGAACTTGGGCGACGCTCGTGAGATCGCCTCTTCCAAGGCCGACAAGTACACGTACATTCCCAAGCAATTCACGGTGTCGCCGGCTGCGCGCTACGTGCATATCACGACGAACAACACCATTGAGGGTACGGAATACTTCGACTTGCCCGATGTCGGCGATATTCCCCTAGTTGCTGATTCGTCTTCGGATTTCACCGCCGTGCAGCGCGACAACAGTAAGTTCGCCATGATCTACGCCGGCGCGCAGAAGAACGCAGGCCCGGCGGGCGTCACCATTGTCGTCGCCAAAAAGTCGTTCTTAGACACCGCCCGCACCGACATCCCCGCAATCTGGGCCTACAAGACCCACCGCGACACCAATTCGCTTTACAACACCCCGCCGACCTTCGCCATCTATGTTGTCGGCCTGGTGCTGAAGTGGATCGAAGCCGAGGGTGGTCAGGCCGCGATCGAAGCGCGCAACAAGGCCAAGGCCGCGATCCTTTACAACGCGCTGGACGAGCTGAGCGGCGTCTACGAGCCGGCCGTCACCGTGAAGGAAGACCGCTCGCTGATGAACGTCACCTGGCGCCTGCGCAACCCCGCATTGGAAGCTGAGTTCCTGGCCGAAGCCAAGGCCGCGAAGCTCGACGGCCTCAAGGGCCACCGCAGCGTCGGCGGCTTCCGCGCCTCCATCTACAACGCCTTCCCGACCGCCGGCGTCCAGGCCCTCGCGGACCTGCTTCGGGACTTCGCACAGCGTAAGGGCTAAGCCGCCCTCTATTTTTCGATACACAAGAAAAAGGACAACTAACGAAATGCCGAGAGTTTTGGTGAGCGACCCGATCGCTCCGGAAGGGATCGCGATCCTTCAGCAGGTCGCGGACGTGGATGTGAAGACAGGCCTGCCCAAGGAAGAGCTGGCCGCGATCATTGGGGATTACGATGCGCTAGCCGTGCGCTCCGAGACGAAAGTCACCGCCGAGGTGCTGGCGAACGCGCACAAGCTGAAGATCATTGGGCGCGCCGGAGTGGGCGTGGACAATATCGACGTGGAGACCGCCACCAAGCGCGGCATCCTCGTCGTCAACAGCCCCGAGGGAAACACCATCGCCGCCGCCGAGCTGACCGTGGCGATGCTGCTGGCGCTCGCACGCAACATTCCGCAGGCCGACCAGGCCCTGCGCAATGGCGAGTGGAAGCGCTCCAAGTACATGGGTTCCGAAGTCTACGGCAAGTCTCTGGGCGTCATTGGCCTGGGCAAGATCGGCAAGGAAGTCGCCAAGCGCGCGCAGGCGTTCGGCATGCCGATCCTGGGCTACGATCCTTACCTGAAACCCGAGCAGGCCGAGAAGCTGGGCATCCGCCTGGTCGATCTGCCGACGCTTTACAAAGAGTCGGATTACATCACGGTCCATGTCCCTAAGACGAAGGAAACGGCGGGCATGATCGGCGCGGAGCAGCTGGCGACCATGAAGCCCACCGTGCGCCTGATCAACTGCGCGCGCGGCGGCATCATCGACGAAGCGGCGCTGGCGCAGGCGGCGAAGGAAGGCCGGATCGGCGGCGCGGCAATCGACGTCTTCACCACCGAACCGGCTCCGGCGGACAACCCGCTGCTGGGCATTCCGACCATCATCACCACCCCGCACCTGGGCGCCAGCACCGAAGAAGCGCAGGTGAATGTGGCCATTGACATCGCCGAGCAGATCGCCGACGTTCTCAATGGCAAGCCGGCCCGCGCGGCGGTCAATATGCCGTCGGTCTCCGCAGAAGTCCTGGCCCGGATCCAGCCCTATCTGACCCTGGCGGAGAAGATGGGCAGCCTTCAGTCCCAGCTCACCACCAGCGGAGTGCGCGCCATCGAAGTGGTCTACAAGGGCGACTTCGGCGACCTCCCCACCCTGCATATCACCCGCGGCGCCGTGAAGGGCGTCCTGGACACCGTGGTTCCGGAGAGCGTCAACTATGTCAACGCGCCCGGCCTCGCGGCGTCGCGCGGTATTGGGATCACCGAAAGCCGCACCGGGTCGGAAGAGGCCGGCTCGCCGGTCTTGACCATTCGCGCCGAAACCCAGAGCGGATGGCGTGAGATCAGCGGTACGGTCTTCGGCGCGAAGGACATCCGTATTCTCTCGATCGACGGCTACCGCGTGGATGTCAAACCCGAGGGCTTCCTGCTCGTCACCAAGCACAGCGACCGGCCGGGTATTGTCGGCAAGGTCGGCACGCTGCTCGGCGACCGCGGCGTCAACATCGCCGGCATGCATGTCGGCCGTGAAAGCGAAGGCAAGCACGCTCTGATGGTCCTGCTGATCGACAGCGCGATTCCGGACGAAATCGTCAAGGAGATCGTTCAGATCGACGGCATGGAGAACGCGCGCCAGGTTCAGCTGTAAGCACGCACTCTGTAACCAGATTGTAATTTCGAGTTTCCGGGTAACACCATCATATCACGAGCACCCTACGGTTATCTGTGGGGTGCTTTTTTTATTCAGCACCATCAAAGGAAGACCCAAACCATGAAGTTTATCGATCTGCGATCGCGCACGCTGTCCGCCGCCTTCGTCGCCGTCGCCGCCGCCTTCGGCTGCGCGCTGCCCGCCAGCGCCGCGCCCGGCCCCGCGCTGCCCATCGTCGGCAGCCCCAGCAGCATTTCCGCCGGCGTGTTCATCCCCGGCAGCAGCGACGCCAGCGATAACGGCGGCAGCACGCAGCTCTCGGTAAACTTCCGCTACACCCTTCCCGTCCCGGACCCGATCGGCGTTCCTGTGCGCACGGTGCTCGACCTGGGAGTTGAAACTGGAGCCAAGGGCGGCCGTCACTCCACCGTCATCCCGTTGACAGTCGGTGTCGTCGCCGGCACAGGCGGCTCGTCGCCCTACGTCGCGGGCAGCTTCTTCTACGGAGGCGGCGCGGGCGTATACTTCATCAACCAGAGCGGCCTTTCCAGCGCCGCCCGCCTCGGCGCCTACGCC
>NZ_JBDSQY010000064.1:0-8646 GCF_039929585.1 Capsulimonas sp. | reverse complement strand
CATCTCACTGCCGAATCCAAACGTTCCCGAACCGGTCATCACTGGATTGCGCAGCGTGAGCTTGCCGATTTTAACAGATGTATTTACCATTTCACCTCCCCGGCCGCGAAGACGGGACCATCAGTGCAGCAGCGCACACGACGTCCGTCCGCCAGGTCCACAACACAGGCCATGCAGACGCCCATTCCGCAGGGCATCCCCACTTCGACCGACAGCTGACAGGGCACGCCAACTTCCAGGCAGAGATCGCTGACCGCGTGCATCATCGGCGTCGGCCCGCAGCAGTACACCGTCACCGGGCTGGCGCCCAATTCTGCCAAGACAACACGCAGCGCATCCGTCACACGGCCGCGCATCCCATGCGAGCCGTCCTCCGTCGTCATACGCGCCGTCACGCCCGCCTCCGCCAGCTCCGCTTCGCAAAGCAGCAGGTCTTTGTGACGCGCGCCGATGATAAACTCGATGTTCGTGCTGGGGTCGGCGCTCAGCAGTTCTTTCGAAAGAAAGACCAGCGGCGGCACACCGTAGCCGCCGCCTACCATGACGTGTGTGGCGCCTTCGCGCGTGTCGGGCTGGAAGATCTTGCCGCCGAGCGGGCCGACGAGGTCGATCTCATCCCCCGCCCTCTTCTTCGCCATGCCGCGCGTGGTGGCGCCGACGATCGAAAAGAGCATGCTGATCTCGCCGCGCTCACGGTTCACGGTGTAGATGCTGAACGGTTTGCGCAGAAACGGATCATAGCCGTCGCCGACGCTCACATTCAGGAAGTGGCCGGGCCGGGCCAGCGCCGCCACTTCGGGAGCGTAGCATGTCAAAACCCGGTGGTCCGCAATGATCTCGTCATTGGAGATCACCGGGACAAGATATTGTTGTGCGGAAACAGGCATCCTGGTTTCTATCCTTTAATTCATTACTTCGGAGCGCGCAATACGCCCGCCCGCCAGGCAAGTTCGCCGAGAAAGCAGAATGCGCCCAGGAGGAGCAGCAGAGGAGCAAACTGCCGTTCGGCGGTCACCCAGGCGGTTTGGTCGCGAAACACACGGCCAGAAGGCTGTGCGTACACGCCGCCGGACACAGCCGACAGGCGAATAAGCCGTGGACGATCCGGGCGAGCGCGGAGAAACTCTGGCGAATATGGTACCACGAATTGCGCGGTTTTCGAGCCGGACGCCCCGGAGCGCGAGACGACGGAGAGAGAATAAGCGCCCGTTTGATCCATCGCAAAGTTTCCCTCGGCGCCATGCGCATCCGTGGGACTGAGAGGAACAGCGCTTCGCGCAAGGCTCGGGGCGGTGACAAACGCCTGATAATCGCCGATCTTTGCGCTGCTGGGCGCCGTGACAAGAATGCGCCCCACTCCATCGCTCTCATCGATATGAACGCGCAGGCCCGAATCTTGCTCCGGCTGCGCAGCCCACCGGATGAGCTGCGACCAAAAGGCGCGGCGGCCCGGCCATTCCGCCCAGGACGCCGTCCAATGCGCGGCGCCGTCGGAGGCGAATGCGAAGGTCCGTCCCTGGCCAAATCGACCGTAAGCGAGGATCGGCTCACGGCTATCGGCCGTCGCCAGCGCGACGCTGGAGCCGGTCTTGGGACGCACGTAATCGTAACCGAGCACCGGCGGGATTGTCGCGAGCGGCAGGCCCGCCAGCATCGGCGCCTCGGCGGAGACCGACAGTGCAGACGGACGCTCGGCAAACGCCTGAGACTGCAATTGCTGGGCGTCGCGCACAAACGCCGCCGGAAGCTGCTCCGCCTCCCCCACAATCACCGACTGCCCGCCGCCGGCGCGCGCCAGCGCGCGCTGAAAAGCGGCGTCACGGTCGGCTTCACCGCCGATGCCGCAGACCGACACGGTCACCCCGTCACGTTTCATACGGCGCGCCAGTTCGATACTGCCTTCGGGCTGCTCCGAATCGGCGGTGTCCGCCACCAGGATCACATGGCGGACAGGAGCATTCGATGTGCGAAGGATCGTATACGCATCCTCTAAAGCCGTGCGGCAGTAGATCCCGCCGCCGCCCGCCGACAGCGCATCGATCGACTCTTCCAGCGGCTTGGTGTTCGCGGCGGCTTGCAGGGGCAGAACGATCTGGGTGTTTTCTCGGACAATCGTAACCGCCACCCGATCGTCCGGCTTCAGCGCCCGCATCAATTCCACCGCAGCCTTGGCGCCCAATTGCAGCTTCTGCACGCCGTCTTCGAGGCGCGCCATGGACCCCGAGGCGTCCAGCGCCACCACAATCGCCGCCGGCGGCGTGCGCAAGTCCCCCTTGCGGTCCATCTCCACCGGCAGCGCTGCATCCAAAGGCGTCCCGGCATATCCACCGCCCGCGAAGCCTCGTTCGCCGCCGATCATCCCCAGCCCAACCCCATCGTCGTGAACGGCATTATGGATCGCAAGCATCGCCGGCGCCCCCAATTGCTCCGCCGTGACATCGCCCACAATCACTCCGTCGAATTGTGACAGATCCGAAACATCCATCGGCGCCGAGCCTGGCGAACGAATGACAACTTCCACCCCGCCCCTGGGCAACATCCCGCGCATCTCCCTTCCCGCCGCGCGGTCCGCCGTCAGATAAAGCACACGAAGTGATCCGTTGGCCCGGATGGCCCCATAAACTTCGTTGTTCGCCGCCATCGTATCGTGAGCCGCAGAGAGCGTCACCCGAAAGCGGCGCGCCCCCGGGCGCATCATCGTTTCCGTAAACTCCCAGAGACTGTCCCCTGCCGGTAAGCGCACGACACGCCGTGACACGACCTTACCGTCGCCACGCAGCGTCAGCGTGGCCGCTTGCGCCTGTGAACTCCAAACATGAACGGGAATAGCAAACGGCGCACGAACGGCGACGCGGGAGACTAATGCGAGTGGGCGTACGAGCGCTTCGGGAGGCAGGGATTTGTCAGGAGGAAAGACGTCGGCGACATCGACGAGAATATGGCTGGCCGCCAGAGACGGCGAGAGCGCCTGGACATCGCCGGCCGTCTCATTCCCATCGCTCAGCAGCACGATCTTCTTCGCTCGGTCCTCCGGGAACATTGCGGACGCCATACGCAGCGCATGCTCTAGATCCGTCGCTTCCCTGGCGATCCCATTCGCCTTGAGAGAAGAGAGCTGCTGCACGAGATCGGACACCGCCACGCTTGGCCGCGCATCTCGCGCAAAGACAACCACCCCGGCGGCGTCCGCCGAATGCTTCGACGCCAGCGCGTCTTGGACATACTTCAGAGCGCGCGCCTGAGCCGGCGGCGTCATGGAGCGCGAAACATCCACCACAAAGATCACGGCGAGACGGTCGGACTTCTGAACAAACGCCGCGCCGGCAAGCGCCGCGATGATCAGTGTCAACGTGAGCGCGCGCAGCACGAACGTGAGCGTGAGCACACGGCGGCGCAGGCCCGCGTAGTTTGGTCGCGCCGCCCAGAGTAATAGCAGCAGTAAGGGAGGGAGTAGAAGAAAAAGCCGAGGATCTTCGAAGGTCAGCAAGGCATAGCCTTTAAGCGTTAGGGGGCGTAAAATTCACACACCCCAAATACGAAGTCGTTCCCCGGATGTAAAATCCGGGTCTGGGAAGCCTTCGGCTAATTGTCCGTGCCGGACAAACAAATGATGCACAATCGACCACGGTCATCTGTCCGTCCGGCACGGACGGTTAGCGTCTCGCTTCCCAGACCCGGATTTCATATCCGGGGAACAATCACGAATACGGATTTCATATCCGGAGAACAACGGACGGACGGACACGGCTTCATAACCGGGGACGGCTCTCTACGAAATCCTACCCCTTCACCACCGCCGGCAGGGCGCGCAGGTAGGCTGCCATTTCATCGAATGTTTCAAATCGCGGACAGTCGGCGTTCGGGGTGCGCCCGCGCCAGTCGAACAGCCCGGCGCTCAGGCCGGCGGCGCGCGCGCCCGCGACGTCGAGTTCGAAGAAGTCGCCGATGTGGATCGTTTCCGATGGCGATACGCCCGCCTGCGCCAGGGCGTCCTCAAAGATTCGCGGATCGGGTTTTGTGCAGCCGACGATGTCGGAGACGGCCAATGCGTCCAGGTAAGGGCGCACGCCCATCTCCGTCAGCAGCGTCTCTAAATCGATCGTCCAATCGGAAACGACGCCGATCTTGAATCCGCGCTCCTTGAGATCCGACAGCAGCTCCAGCGCCTCGGGACGTAACGTGCGGGTGAACGGCGCCTCGGCGTAAGCGGTGCTGAGATTTTCCCAGCCTTCGTCATCCAGCGCTTCGGCGCCGAACTGCTCCAGCAGGACATCCATACACTGCCGCGCGACGCGCGGATCGTCCTGTGTTTCGCCCTGAACGTAACGTCCCAGCGCGTAATCCTCCACGGGGCGGAAGGCGGCGGACATTTTTTCATGCTCCAGGTCCAGGCCGCAGGCCACGGCGGCCTGATGGACGCGGTCGATCTGGCTGGGCGAATCAAAGACCAGTGTGTCGCCGATATCTAAAAAGATCGCTTGAATTGGCGGATTGGGGTTCGTCATCTGATTTTCCTGGGAAATTTCGCCGATAATGGATATAGGTCACAGAGTTCGCCGTACATGGCGCCGCTTCCTGCCCGGCAAGTCAACTATGCGCATCGAATCATCCATGGATATAGGGAGGCCTAGCTTCCCGGGAGCAGCGCTCGGTCTGATCGGCGGCCTTTCGCGCCTTGTCCAGAACAAGGCGGCGTCCGTGCTCGCCGGCGCCGCGCCCACGCCCACGGATCAGCGCACGACCGTCACGCTGACGGCGGAGATGCTTCGGACGGAACTGCTTTCCCTGGGCGCTCCGGCGACCGCGCAGAACATGGATATCGCCAAGGCGTTCACGCAGCTTGGCCTGCCGCTCAATTTACAGACGATCGCCGCAGCGCACGCATCGCTCGCCGCCGCACCGAACGCTCTCCCGATGGCGTTTGCGCTCGCCCGCGCCAACGATCTGCCGACCAGCCCAGCGGCCCTGCGCGCCCTGACCATTGTTATCAATGGGATACCCGCCAGCAAGACCCTGCCCCCCGAGGTCATGCAGTGGCTCGCGCTCAATCTCGAAGCCGGTTCCGACCCGGAATCGTTGGCGCAGCAGCTGCACTTGCAGGCGCGTCAAATCGGACAGAGCACGGAAAACCGCATTTTGAAAGCCTTGAAGGAAGGCGCCGCGCCGCACGTCATCCGCGACCAGCACTCTACGCTGCTCGGCATCGCGGCGACAATCGGCGACCGTAATATCCGTAACGGCGCGGACGCCCTCGCCTCGCACATCGAAGGGCAGCAGCTTCTCAATCAGGCGGCGGGACGCGCGCACGACGCCCCCACAAATATCCCCATGTATCTGGCGATGCCGCTGCAGTTTCCCGGTGAGCAGACGATGGTGGAGATGCACCTGACGCCGTGGGATGAAGACGCCGAAGGCATTGACGACATGCCTGACGACACCGCTTATCTCAAGGCCACCATTCGCCTCACCACGACACGCCTGGGCCTGATGGAGTTCATTCTCAGCGGAACCCTCGAAGGCCGTCTCGCCTGCCATGTCCACTGCGAGAAGCCCGCGACGACGCGGCTGTTCACCCGCCAAACCGCCGAGCTCAGCCAATCGCTCGCCGCCCTGGGCTGGCCCGCCAGCACGATCACCTGCGCCACCCGCGCCGACTGGACTCCGCTCTGGCACGGCGGCGAAGCCCTCGTCACCCCCCGCGCCTGCGTCGATTGGCGCGTGTAGCAAAGTTAAGACCATGCAAGACCCAACTCAAAAACCAACGACAAAAAACGCCGTAGCCCTGCGTTACGACGCCAAAGCCGGCGACGCTCCCAAGGTCGTCGCCAGCGGCAAGGGATTCGTCGCCGAAGACATTGTGCGTGTTGCGAAGGAAAACAATGTCCACATCCGCCAGGACGCCGCCCTCGCCGGCGCGCTGTCGAGCCTGGAAGTGGGATCAAGCATCCCGCCGGAGCTGTTTCGCGTGGTGGCGGAAGTGATTTCGTTTGTTTATCGGCAGAATGGGAAAATGCGATAGGAGTGAAGTCCTCACCCTCGGTCCCTCTCCCTCCCGGCTAAAGCCTGAGAGAGGGATGTCCAGGGGCAGGGGCCAAACGTATCTTGGCGATGGCTAGGGAAAGAGTTCGGCGTAATTCGGGAATTTGTGTTTCTACTTGCGTGGCTGAGACACGAATGATTGTGTATCCTGCCGCCTTCAAGAACTCGTCACGCTGAGCATCATACTCTTTTGCTTCAGCAGTTTCATGCACAGAGCCGTCGATCTCAACGATCAAGTTCAGCGCCTCACATGAGAAATCCACAATATAAGGACCAATTCTCAAGAAAGAGGAACTGCGCGACAATTCGGACGCTGGCGGCGAAACTTCAATCCTTCAAAGCGCGAACCACGCAAATGCTCCCAAAGAATAGCCTCACTCTTCGTCTCGCGACTGCGTAAATCACGCGCAATCTCCGTCCGATTATCATCTTGATATCGCATCGTCATATCTCCGGCGAAACCAATGTCAACCACGTTTTGGCTCCGACCTTTGGACATCCCTCTCCCAGGCTTTAGCTGGGCGGGAGAGGGACCGAGGGTGAGGGCTTCTTCCGCACAAACACTCCTCGTATCGCCTTCCACTGCCCCATCAGCCACGTCTTCGACATTTCATCACGCCCAAAAATCCCCTGCGGCCGCGTCAGCATCAGCAAGATCAAGAGCAGAGGGTAGATGACCAGTCGATACTGATCTACGGAGCGTAGGAATTCAGGAAGGGTCGTCAGGAGGATGGCGGCGAGAGTGACGCCGCTGATGCTGCCGAGGCCGCCGAGCACCACCATAACCAGGATGTCGATGGAGCGGACGAAGGAGAACTGATCGTTCGAGAGCGACGGCAGGTAGAGGGCGAAGAGCGAGCCGGCGACGCCGGTGAAGTAAGCGCTGATCAGGAAGGCAATCACTTTGTAGCGAGTCGTGTTGATCCCCATGGACTCGGCGGCGATCTCGTCGTCACGAACGGCGAGGAAGGCGAGGCCGTGGGTGGAGAAGCGCAGAGCGTAAGCCACCCAGAGGATGACCGCGACGGCGACATAGACCCACAGGAAGTTCGTGAGATGTGGCGTCAGGATCGTCGTATTGCCATGTGCGATGCCGTTGAACGAAGTTGCGCCGTCGACGGCTTTGATATTGCGGATAATCACCTGGATGATCTGCGCGAAGCCAAGCGTAATGATCGCCAAATAGTCGCCGCGCAGGCGCAGTGACGGCAGCCCGACCACGAGACCGGCGACGGCGGCCGCGAGGCCCGCCGCCGTAGTCAGCACAAAGACCGGGACGATCTGATGGAGGATGGACGGAGACGAACCATCAATGGGCAGGCCCGAGAAGAAACGATCGTGGCCGTAGGTGGCGAATGCGGCTGTCACATACGCGCCGATCGCGTAGAAACCGATGTGTCCAAGTGAAAATTGGCCGGTAAAACCGTTAACAATATTCAGAGCCACCGCCAGCACGATGTTGATCCCGCAAAAGATCAAAATGCTTTCGCGGTATTGGCCGAAATGCGGTCCTTCGACAACGCCGTTCACGGCGAACAGCACGGCGCCGATTACAAAAATCGCAATCAGCTGGCGTACAAACGGGGGAATTATCTTGATAGCGTCAGGCACGAGCGTACAAATCTCCTAAACCACGTCGAAGCGTCAGACCTTCTCAGGAGCGAACTTGCCCAGCAGGCCCGCCGGGCGCACCAGCAGAATCAGAATCAGCAGGAAGAACGCCACGGCGTCCCGGTAAGTGTCCGGCACACCGATGCGCGATCCGTAGGCCACCACCATAATCTCGGCGATCCCCATGATCAGACCGCCCAGCGTCGCGCCGGGAATATTGCCGATCCCGCCGATAACCGCCGCCACGAACGCCTTGAGGCCGAACGGAACGCCGATATAAGGATTGATCGCCGTTCCCGTCAGCGACGTCACCATGACGCCGGCGGCGCCGGCAAGCACTGCGCCGAGTATGAAGGTGAAGGAGATGACTCGGTCGGTATTGATTCCCATCAGCGCCGCCGCGTCGGCGTCGTAAGACACGGCGCGGATCGCCTTGCCGATTTTGGTGCGTGTGACGATAAACGTCAGCACCGCCATCAGCGCCAGAGATAGGCCGAAGATCAGCATCGTTTCCAGGCTGACATCCACGCCCAGCACGCTTACCGTGCGCGGGATATGGCGCGCGGGATCAGGGATATCGACGATCGTCGGAAAGAAGCGCGGATCAGGCGTGAAGATACTCTTGAGGTTCGCGAAGTTTTCCAAGAACAGCGAAACGCCGATGGCCGTAATCAGCGCTGTGAGGCGCGGAGACACGGTCGCGGTGCGCCGGCTCTGACTTGTCTTCAGGATCCAGGCAATGGCGCCCCAGACGACCAGACCGATCGCGATGCAGGACGCCGGGGTGCGGTTGCCGTCAAGCGCGATGGAGTAGGCAATATAGGCCGCCGCCGCGCCCAGGACGATGGCGGGGATGATCCAGGCGCGTGTACGCAGCGGACGGTAGGCGGCCTGCTCGATCACCAGACCGAGCAGGCCGCAAATCACCATCGCGCACAGGAGCACTAAAACAGCTCCGACTGGCGACGGCAATCCCGCACCCTTCGCCTAAGCAGC
>NZ_JBDSQY010000063.1:0-3937 GCF_039929585.1 Capsulimonas sp. | reverse complement strand
GATGCCCATCGGGTGTGATGGCGGAAGAGTAATACAGACGGTCGCTGTGCATGGAGGCCAGCGTGCTCCAGGTTCCGCCCGTATAGCTTCCCTGGAGGTTGGGAGTGAGTTTGTACCAGCCGACGCCTCCTCCGTTCTGAGCCATCACGGTTCCATCGGAGAGCAGCATCATCTGGTTGACGCCGCCCGGGGCGAGATTGCCAACGGAGGTCCAGGTTCCCGCATACGCTGCTGGAACAGATAGCGCAATGGCCGCAATCGCAAGTGCGCGGCTTGACTTGAAAAGCCCGTGCGTACGGAACTTTTCGTGGGTGGGAAATTGCATCGTGATCTCCTTATTCCAAATCGTAATCCGTCTGTTGCCCCAGCGCTCTTTCGGCGCTTCACCGTAGCAGGGTTAGATTGCTTTTATATCAATGAGCCCAGACGCCTAACGACGCCCAGTTTGACAGAAGACACGAAAGCACGCTCACTATATTGCAATTGTATCAATAAATCCTATAATTTCCGTCAATTCCAAGGATTATTGATTGAGCGTCTCGGCTCTCTTCGCCAGCCACCATTATAGGACCATAGTCGAAGGCTGTCAAGCACTCCATGGACAATCCAGGCGCCAAAGATTTTGGAAGGCTGAGAGGGAAAATCGGCGCGGACTTCACAGATGAAGTCCGCGCCGCCATCCTAATTTCGCTCCAGATTAAACTCCTGCCAGGCGTTTGTAGTGTTGGGGTATTGCTGAAGGTTGACGTTGTTGGCGGTATTGCCGCTGGGGATGTCCCAGCTCATGTCGTCGTGCTTGAAGTAGAATTTGAACGCGCCGTTGGTCTTCGGAACGATCCGAACCTTCTGATCGCCGGCGTTGTTGACGTTGTAATCGTAGAGCTGCGTGTTGGCGCCGGCCGCATAGGACGTGCCGGCTACGCTGATCACTCGCGTCGGGGCGTTGAGGCTGAACAAGCCATAGAAGCCGTCACCCTCACTCGTAAAGCTCCACTTAAACCAAGGGTTGTTCTGCCAATCATACTGGATGATCGGGCTGTTGTTTGTGCTGCCCGCCCCTTGGACGCAGACATATCGACCGCTGGCTGCTCGGATGGAGTATGTGCCCCAAGGCTGGAGGCGCCATCGCTGGGCGGCGCTATTGGTATTGGCGTACTGCTGGATCTTGGCGCCGTCGGCGGCGCTGGCGCCGGAAACGTCCATATACAAACCACTGCGCACGTTTTTGATGTTGTACCAGCCATTGCCCGCGTCCACAAGGTCCCACTGCTGACTGGAATCGTAATTGTAGTCCCAGTCAACGAGTTGCGCCTCGTTGACGGTCGAATCGCCGGACACGGAAACGGCTTTGCCAGTGACCCAGGAGGTGATCTGGAAGTGGTTGCCGCCTTCAGTGGGAATGAAAGCCCAGCGCTCGTTCGGGCCGTTGTAATCGTAGGTCCACTGATTGGTGACGGCGCCATTGGCCGTGTTGCCGCCGCTTAGATCCAGACACTTGCCGCTGTTCTGATTGACGATCATGAAATAGGGTCGCTGCGGCGTGTTTCCAGGCGGAACGACTTGCAGCGCGACCACCGAACTGATGCAGTCCCAGGAATACAGAACGCCGCTGGGCGTCTGCTGAAGCCACTGGCACCAGGAAAGGTTGTCGGAGGTGCGGCGGACATTCCAGGCGGCGTTCGCGTTCGCTTGCAGCCACCCCAGATACGTACTCTGAAGGCTCCGGTCCTTCATAAACTTGGCGATCCAGCGCAGCCCAATGGAGTTCAGGCCGGAGTTGTTATTGCCTCCTGTGCCGTACTGCGGCATGATCTTGTAGCCGGTCGTCGTCTGGTCACCGATGCTATTCATGGTGTAAGTGGCCGCTAACTTTGCGCTAGCGGTGTCGCCGAGGTAGTTGGCGAGCCCAACAAACGTTCCCTGATTGTAGGTGCTTGACCAATATCCAATCGAACCGGAGGTGTTAATCGAGTCCCATACCGCGCCCGTTGAGGCGTTGTACAGGTGCGCCTTCTCCCAGGTCAGTAGGTTCTGGGCCTTGGTCTGATAGCTGGAATCGCCCAGCGCCTGAGAAAGCAGATAAGCGGCGATGCCCGCCGGGCATTCGATGCAGGAGTTGTAGCTGTTGTTGTCGGTGGTCCAGTAGAGTGCGCCCTGCGAGGAGTTCCAGGCGCGCGACCACATCAGGTCGAAGTTGGTCTTGGCGATGGTGCGGAACGTCGTGTTGCCCGTCTGCTGATAGCCGCGTGTGTAGGCGATAACCGCCCAGGCGATGTCATCGTTGTAGATATTGCCTGACCAATTGGTCCCATGCGCGCTGCTGAAACCGTTGAGCAGCGCGCTGACCTGCGTGTTTAATGCGCCGCCTTTGCGATCGTTGGCGTCCTCGGTCCCTTCGATCTCTTCGATCTCCTGCCAGAAGCCGGGGTCGCCGCCGCTCTGGTTGCCCTTCAAAAATGTACCGCCGCCATTGGGGGTGGAAAAGGCGCTGAGATACGAGTTGACAGCTGTGTCGGCGTCGGCGCTGGTGAACGCCGAAGCCGGCTGAGCGGAGCCAGTCGCTAATATTGCGATTACTGCAATACCAAGAGATATTGCCTGTCCGAGAACGGGAAAATTGATCGATTTCAAGTGTGATCTCCTTCGACACAAGCACTGTATCGCGATTGTATCTAAAATCCCAAAAGCGATGAACTGCAAACCTAGCAATTTATTCGCAACCTAACCGGTTCACGAGCAACATTATAGGACCATCATCAAATCCTGTCAAGCATTTTGGGACAAAAATGGCTCCAAAATTTAGAAAAAAAGCGCGGACTTCGATTGAAGTCCGCGCTCGTCGTTCCCGGAGTCAGCTAGTGGGCGGGGCGGAAGTAGCCTGCCTTTGCGATTCCCGAAATCGGATCGCCGAAGGCAGCATTGTTGAAGGTGATTGTTCCGGTAAAGGCGTGCTTGAAGTTAAATTTCCCGTTCGCGCCATACGCCAGATCCGTGGGGATATTGAACGCAAGGGTCTCGTTTTCCACGGCGCACTGCGTATAGGGCATGTAGAAACCATTTTTAGCGACATTGGGCGCCGGGTCGCTGCCAAAGGCCGCATTGCTGAACGTGACAGTTCCCGAAACTCCATACTTGTACAGGAAATTCCCGTTGCCGCCGTAGGCCGCTTCCACGGGAATGTTGAACGTTGCGGAGTTGTTTTCCGCCACACTCTGCGTAAACCACTTGTAGAACCCGAACTTGGCGAAGCCAAAGAGTGGGTCTCCAAACGTGGCGGTATTGTAGGTGATGTTGCCGGTCTTGGCGTAGCGATACGCGTAGCTGCCGCTGGCGCCGAACGCGAGGTCCGCGGGATTCCCAAAGCTAAACGTCTGGCCTTCGGTTCCAACATAGTTGTAAATCACCGTAGAGTCAAACGGTACGGAATAGGAGGCGACTCCATTGGTAACCACCTGAAGCTGATAGGCTCCGGACGGCAGGCCGGCGGGAGTGGTGAACTTCGCCGATTGGATGGCGCCGCCCTTCGCCACGCCCGTCGTGCTCCAGTTCGTCGTGCGCCCGTAGTAGACGTTGCCGTTGGAGGCCGTGAGACGCACAATCGGATAATTGGTCGCCTCCTGAGCGTCATCGCCGTATTCCGAACCCTCGGAAATGCCCGTCAGCAAATACCCCGTGACGACATAAGAGCCATCCTGGTTTTTCAGGACACTCGACACGCTTGGCCGAGCGGCGGCGATCGGGGCTCCGGACGGGCGATAGGTGTAGAGGCGGCTGCCGCCGTTCGAGAACAGCACGCTTCCGTCGGGCAGATCCAGCAGCCGCGTGTTATACGGAGCGCCCCCGTCCGTCTGACCCGTCGGACCCGAGATCAGCGTGAACGCATTGGTATTGGGATCGTACTCCGCGAAGCTCGTGGGAGCGTTCAGCGTCCCCACCG
>NZ_JBDSQY010000062.1:0-20258 GCF_039929585.1 Capsulimonas sp. | reverse complement strand
TGCAAGAGCGCGGAAACCCACCTGCGTGGGTTACATCATCAATCACGTGATTGATGTATCAAGCGCATATTGTAGTCGGTATCGTATCGGAATATGTAGTCCCCGAAGGGGGACTTCTGCGCTCTTGCAGGCGCGGTTTCAACCGCCAGCCTCTTACACGCAGCACATAAAAAGCCGGCTCCCATACGGGAGCCGGCTTTTTATGGCGTCTTGGGACGCTTAATTTTTCCGAGGCGCCTCCGCGCGGTCGGACAAGCGAATCACGACGGCGGATAGAGAATCTTTGAGCTCTTTCGCGGTCGCGACCTTATCTCCATTTTTGAGCAGCGGCGAGTTCACGGGAATGAAGTTCGCGAAAGCAAGATGCGCCAACGCCACCTTCTGCTCGGCGCTCGCGTTGGATGGCAAGGTGAGCTTACCGGTGCGGCTTGTCGGATGCAGCGGCTTGCGGCCAGCTTCGATGTACTTGACGAACCGATCCAGCGCCACCGCTAGTTCGTAGCGGGTCACTGGCTTGTTCCCATCGAAATCACCCTTGGCGTTTGGCGTCAGGATCTTCTTGGCCGTCACGCTGTTGACGGAATTCTCCGCCCAATGGTTATGAGGAACGTCTTTGGGCGCGGCGAATGCAGTCCCAGCGGCGAGGGCGGCGGCGCCCAGCAGCGCGGCGCTAAGCCGCGTAAGAGAATTCTTCCGGAACATCTCGGTTCTCCTCCAAGAATTTGCCAGTGCCGATGGCGACACACGACAATGGATCGTTGGCGACACGCGTGGGGACCTGAGTGGCCTCCGCAATTAGCCGGTCAAGTCCACGCAGCATGGCGGTGCCACCCGTGAGGATAATGCCCCGCTCGATGATGTCGGACGCCAGCTCCGGCGGCGTGTTCAGAAGGACGCTCTTAACCCGGGTGACGATCTGGCTGATCGGCTCAACCATACACTCGCGAATTTCCTGAGAGCTGACCTGGATCGTTTGAGGGAGACCGCTGATTAAGTCGCGCCCACGCACTTCCATGCCGCTTTCCTGCTCCAAGCCGATGGCGCTGCCGATCGTGATTTTGATCTCCTCGGCGGTGCGATCCCCGATCGCCAGGTTGTATTGCGTGCGGATGTGCCGGATAATCACTTCATCCAGCTTCGTGCCGCCGATACGAATGCTGCGCGAAAGAACGATGCCATCCAGCGAAAGCACGGCGATGTCGGTCGTGCCGCCGCCGATATCGACGACCATATTGCCGCCTGGCTCCTTGATGGGAAGACCGGCGCCGATCGCCGCCGCTTTGGCTTCTTTGATCGTCCACGCTTCCCGCGCGCCGGCCGCCACCGCCGCCTGCTTCACGGCGCGCTCTTCGACGCTCGTGACGCCGCTTGGAACCGCAATCAGTACGCGCGGCTTGAAGACGCGCTTGGCGCCGCAAACCTTGTGCACGATGTATTCCAGAAGCTGCTGGGTGGTCGTGTAATCGGCGATGACGCCATCCACCATGGGACGGCGCGCCTCAATGTTCTCGGGGGTGCGGCCGACCATGTCGCGCGCCTTCTCCCCCACTTCCTTGATTTTGCCCGTGGGAAGGTAGACCGCTACCACGGACGGTTCGCGCATAATAATGCCCTTGCCGCGTACATAGACGAGAACGTTGGTCGTCCCCAAATCAATTCCGATATCCTGACTTAAGCGGAACACCCAGCCACCTTTCCGGAAGGCTGCGTCTCTGCCGCTTCCGCCCGATCGTCTTCTTCGCGCCGTACGGTCGCGCCGACCGCGCTTAATTTTTCGACGAAGGCTTCGTAGCCCCGGTCAAGGTAATCGATCCCGCTGACCTCGGACTCGCCGTCCGCCGCCAGCCCCGCCAGCACCAGCGCCGCCGTAGCGCGCAGGTCCGAGCCAGCCACCGGAGCGCCGGTCAGTCGTGGGACGCCCACGATGATCGCCACACCCGCTTCAGCTTTGATGTTCGCGCCCATGCGCGCGAGTTCATAAATATACTTGAATCGTCGCTCGTACACGGTTTCGGTAATGCTGGAAGTGCCGTTTGCCAGCGTCAGAAGCGCCGCGAGCGGCGGCTGCATATCTGTGGGAAAACCTGGATGCGGACTGGCGCTCACATGCACGGCCTGGAGCGGCGCGCGCAGGGCGCGGACACGAACGCCGTCATCGTCGAACCGGATCTCGGCGCCCGCCTCGGCCAGCTTTCGCATGACCGGCTGCGTGTGCTCTTCAATCGCGCCTCGCAGGTAAAGATCACCATGAGTGATCGCGGCCGCGACGGCGAAGGTCCCCGCCTCGATCCGGTCCGAGTCGACGCGGAACTCGGTGCCATGCAGCTCTTTGACGCCTTCGATCGTAATCTCTTTGGAGCCGGCGCCGCGCACGCGCCCGCCCATCTGATTGATGAGGTTCGCGGTCGCAACCACGTCCGGCTCTTCGGCCGCGTTTGAGATCGTGGTGATCCCTTCAGCCAGGGCGGCGGCGGTCATGATGTGCGTCGTCGCTCCGACACTCGGGAAGTCGAGATAGATGTCGGCGCCGCGCAGGCCATTCGGCGCGGACGCTTCCACAAAACCATACTCTACGGTGGTCACGGCGCCCAGACGCTCCAGACCCTTGATATGGTAATCCACCGGGCGAGCGCCGATATCGCAGCCGCCAGGAAGCGCGACGCTCGCGTTTCCAAATCGGGCCAGCAGCGGCCCAAGAACGGAGAACGACGCGCGCATCTTCTGAATCAACTCATGCGGCGCCTTGCTGGAAGTCAAATTCGTTGCGTCAAGAATGACGGTGGAATCGGAAGTGAACTCCGCCTTGACCCCAAGGACCTTGAGCATCTCGATCATCGTCAGCACATCACTGATGCGCGGGACATTGGTGAGGACGGTTTGTCCTTTGCTGGGAAGCAGCGTCGCGGCCAGGATCGCCAGCGCCGCGTTCTTGCTTCCGCTGATGCGAACCTCTCCTTCGAGGCGATTACCGCCGAGGGTATAGATCTTGGCCAAACTCAAATCCTCCAACAAAAACACCGTTCACCGCCGCTTTTCGCGCGTCGATTTTTCGGCAAATATCAACCTTCAGTATACAAGGGTCATCGCTCAAATGTCAAGGTGACAAGCGGGCGACAAGCCGTCAGTAGGCCCACGCCGAGGGCACGAAATGCTTCTGAAACGTCGTGACTGCGTAGCGATCGGTCATCCCCGCCACAAAGTCGGTGACAGCGCGCAGCTTCTCATCCGTGGGCAGCCGGTCGAAGTCATAACGGATCAGGTCTTCCTCTTCCGAGAACAGGTGCGGCTGCCCCATATAAAGACGGAACAGCTCCTTGACCATCGACTGCGCCTTGTCCATTTCGATCTGTCCGCGGACTTCCATATTGTAAACATTCGCATACATATAGTCCTTGAGCCGATTGGTCGCGCCCAGGATCTCGCCGGTCATCTTGACTTCCGAAGAGCCGACGCTGCTTTCCAGGACGTTCATCACCATGGCCGCAATCCGCGTGGAGTGCGATCGGCCCAGCACGTCGAGCGCATCCTGCGGCAGGTCTTCCAGTTTCAAGACCCCGGCGCGGACACTGTCGTCGATATCGTGGTTGATGTAGGCGATCCGGTCAGCGATCCGTACACACATGCCTTCGAGCGACGACGGCAGCTGAGTTCCCTCGACGATCCCCAGATCCTTACTGCCCTTGGAGTGGCCGAGGATACCATCGCGCACCTCCCACGTCAAGTTCAGTCCCGCCCCCGCCCGCTCCAGCACGTCCACAATGCGCAGGCTCTGGTCGTAATGCCGAAACTCACCGCTGGGATCGTACTCGCGCAGAACTTCATCCAGCGCCTGTTCGCCGCCGTGGCCGAACGGTGTATGGCCCAGGTCATGCGCGAGGGAGATTGCCTCGGTCAGGTCTTCGTTGAGACGCAGGGCGCGCGCCAGGGTTCGCGCGATCTGCGAGACCTCCAGCGTGTGCGTAAGACGAGTGCGATGATGATCCTCTTTGGGATCGATGAAAACTTGTGTTTTGTGCTTGAGGCGCCGAAAGGCTTTGGAGTGCAAAATACGGTCGCGGTCCCGCTGGAACTCGGTACGGACAGGGTCCAGCGGCTCCGGGGTTTGACGCCCTTGCGTCTGGCTGGAGCGTACGGCGTGCGGCGAAAGGATCTCATCCTCCAGCCGCTCCTGCCGTTCGCGGAATTGGTTTGGGCGCAGTTCTTCTGCGGAATTGGTATTGCTCATAGACGATCGGGGATCAGGAGCGCATGTTTTCTTCGTCAACGCCCACGGATTTCAAAAACTCGCGATAGACGATGGGAGAGATTTCCGACGGCTTGATTTCGCTGCGGCCGCCCCAGAAGACATTGGTGTAGCTCACAGGAATGCCGACGGATTCCAAATGCGCATCGATCGCCGCCTTATGCGCCAGAACCATTTCTTTCTCGGTGCCGTGCGCGACGCCCATCACGTTGACATTCTTGAACTCCGCGCCGCCCTCGCGCCAGTAGGCGTGGGTCATGATGTGGAAACGCCCCACCTCACGTCCCGCTTCGATCTCACGACCTTCGGGCACGGCCCAGTGGAACAGCGCATTGTAACGCGTGACGCGCTGATTGCCGGCGACGGGCTTGACATGCTCCAGGAACGTGGAGAATCGTCCAATCACACGGCGCGCGTTCAGCTCAGCGCCGACTTTGTAGAAGGTGTCCAGGTCCACGCCGGCTTCCTCGGCGCGCGAGGCCCAGAGGTCGCGCCGAATTTCGTTGGGCTCGAACTCACGCTTGAGCGACGCCAGCACGCGCCACTCCAGCTCGCTCAGTTCAACAATATTCGTGTCCTGAACTTCGGCCAGGGCCTCGGCCTTGCTGCCGGGCTCCATGCCTTTGCGGCGCACATGCCCCACACCCAGCGCAAAAAGACGCTTGGCGGGCATGATCCGATAATGGTCGGCGCCGATCTGTTCCTTAAGATACTCGCAGTGCTTCTTGAGCGAATAGCCTTGCGGCACTTTGAGGGTTGTCCAGAGACGATAATTGGAGCCGGGGGTCGCGGCGTCCGTCGTCCGAATGACGACGTGACCGGAGAAAGGGTCCTGCTGGAAAAGGTAATCGAAGGCGGCGCTGAGCTTCT
This sequence comes from Capsulimonas sp., assembly GCF_039929585.1. Lineage (NCBI taxonomy): Bacteria > Bacillati > Armatimonadota > Armatimonadia > Capsulimonadales > Capsulimonadaceae > Capsulimonas > Capsulimonas sp. Next base: position 15,145 of record NZ_JBDSQY010000062.1, on the reverse strand, counting down.
CTTCGGGAAGCTGCCACGCCACAAGTGCGCCGGGGGCAAGGTTAGTCGCCATCAGCGTCTGGCGCACGCGCCGGATCGTTCCCGACTTCACCATCGCCCGAATCCGCTCGATCACAGTGTCGACGGCAACACCAGATTGCAGCGCGATTTGTTCGAAAGGATCGGGGAGAAAGCCTTGAATGGAGTCTTCGGAAACGGCGAGGATCGCCGCATTGATCGGATCATCGATCCGGACGGGGACGTCTTCTTCGACGGTGGGAGCCAGTGTACTCATGGGGTTATTGTACCCGAAGAAGAGACCTATTCCCCCGCGCTTTAGCGCGTTTCCCCCTTTTCCCAGTGAAGGGCTAAAGCCCGGGAAAATGGGTGTTCATCATTCAGCCCAGGCAAGTTTTGTCGTGGCCGGCGAAGACTTTTTGTTTGATCTCAACTCTTCTCACAACACGGAACACTCGCCTGGATTGTAATTATCAGCACCCCTTTTCCCGCCCGAAGGGCCTTGCTGGGAAAAGGGGAGGCCGAAGCTTGCTTCGGCGGGGGAATAGGTCTCTCACGGGGAGGGGCTACCCCACCAGTTTATCGAATTCCGCGTACTCATTGTACGTCTCACGAACGCGGCTGAGCAGCGCCAGTCGGTTCGCGCGGCGGGCGACATCGTCGCCCATGACCATGACGCTTTCGAAGAAGGCGTCTACGGCCGGACGGAGCGCGCCGAGCAGTTCGAGCGCCTTGTCCCAGTCGCCAGCGTCGGCGGCGACTGCATATTGGGAGCGTGTCTCCAGGTAAGCCGACCAGAGCTGGCCTTCGACATCCTGTTCGAACAGCGCGGGATCGGCGTCGGTCGTGGGGATCTCGACGCCTTCTTTCACGGCGAAGCGAAGGATGTTGCCGATGCGCAGCAGCGCTGCGGCCGCCTCGCGGACACCGGCGCTGTCGGCCTGAGCGCCCAGTGTCACAGCGCGCGCCTGCGTGTCGAAGACATGCGTGATCGGCGCGGCGAGGACAGCGTCACGAACATCATAACGCACGCCCTTGTCTTCCAGGGAGGCGTTGAGACGCTGCCCGATCAGTGTCAGGAAGTAAGTATAGGCTTGCTCCCGGGTCTCGGTAAGAGCGATGCCCTGCGTGTGATAGGCGTTCCAGGCGGCGCCGAACAGCGACGCCAGCGCAGGCAGGGAGCGTTCCGTACCGAGCAGCGCGACCAGACCGCTTCCAGCGCGGCGCAGCGCGAATGGATCGCTGGTGCCGGTCGGGAAGATGCCGATGCCGGAGTAGCCCGTCAGCGTGTCCACACGGTCGGCGATAGCGAGCAGGCGTCCCGCGAGCGATGCCGGAAGCGCCTCGCCGGCGCCTTTGGGCATATAGTGCTCGGCGATTGCGACGGCGACCGTTTCGGGTTCACCGTCACGCTCCGCATAGTTCTGGCCAACGATCCCCTGCAGGGCCGGAAGCTCCTTCACCATTTCCGAAGCAAGATCCGCCTTCGCCAATTCGGCGGCGCGCAGCACGTTCTGAGATTCTGCCGCGCCCAGTTCGGAAAGAAGGCCGCTGTCGCCCAGGATCGGTCCAAAGCGCAGGGACTTTTCATAAACCGTCCCAAGCTTTTCCTGGAAGACGATGTTCTTCGTGCCGTCGATCTTCGCCGACAGCGGCGTGGTCGTATCCAGATCGAAGAAGAATTTGGCGTCGTTAAAACGCGCGACCAGGACTTGCTCGTAGCCAGCGCGAACCGTATCCAGATAGTCCCCGCCGCCGTTGCGCACCGCGACAAAGCGCGGCAGCAAAGAACCGTCCTGGGCAAATACCGGGAAATATCTCTGGTGCTTGCGCATAGCGGTGATCAAAACGGGGGTCGGCAGCTCCAAAAACTCGGGGCTGAACGATCCGAGAACCGCCGTCGGGTACTCCGTCAGGAAAACGTTCTCGTCCAGCAGAGCTTCGTTGATCTGCACGACGCCTTCGGCTTCGTGCTTGGCCAGCGATGTCGCCTGGTCCACGATCATGCCGCGCCGCTCATCAGGATCGAGCAGCACGAACTTTTCGCGCATCAAATGGAAGTAAGCGTCGATCGTCGGAACTTCGACTTCGTCCGGCGACAGGAACCGATGGCCGCGCGTCTTGCGCCCCGTCGCCACATGCTCGATGGAGAACGGGATCACTTCGTTGTCCAGCAGGGCTAGGATCCAGCGGATCGGACGGGCGAAGCGCAGCTTGCCCGAGCCCCAGCGCATGGCCTTCGGGAAGGTGAGTTCGCGGGCGATCTTCGGCAGCAGTTCGGCGGCGATCTCAGACGCCGACTGTCCGGCGCGCTTTACCGTCGCCTGCACGTAGCCGTCGACGACGGTCAACTCGCCCACTTGAACGCCATTCTTATTCGCGAAACCAATGGCCGCCTTGCTCGGCTCGCCTTCGGCGTTGAACGCGATATGCTCCGCCGGGCCTTTGACGACCAGCGTCTCGTCAGGCTGCCGGTCGGCGAGGCCGTTCACATGCAGCACCAGACGACGCGGCGTGCCGATCACGCGCAGGGTGTTGTCGATGTCAGCATCTTCGCTCCACAAACGCGCAGCCGTAAATTTATCTCGAAAGAGTTGTTCGATCTGCGCCAGCGTCGGCGCCACGAACGTCGCCGGCAGCTCTTCGCAGCCGATTTCCCACAGCAGTTCCGTCATAATCTGTCCATTCGCTCCTGAAGATCGCCAGCGGGCAACCAATGCGCGCCGTCAACCCTGGTCAAGTGATACACGAGGCCGGCGCCAAACATAGCCGGCGAATGAATTCGCGCCTAGAAGTGCACGATGTCGGCCTCCGCCGACTCCTGAAAATACACGCAATCGCCAGGTTTCTGGAGTGCCAGAAGGGGCACATCGTGAACTTCTAGGCGCGGTTTCAACCGCCGGCTCTTCTTCGCCGTCCATTTCCATTCTTAGGCAGAAACAGCTTACGCCTTTTCTCCCTTAATCAGCGGATGCCCCAGCTCTTCGCGCTGCTTCTTATAAGCCAGACAGCAGCCTCGCGCCAAGGCGCGCACACGATTGATGTAAGATGCCCGCTCGGCGACGCCGATGACGCCGCGCGCGTCCAATAAGTTAAACGCATGCGAGCACTTCAGGGCCAAATCGAACGAGGGCGAGACCAAGTTGCGCGAAGCCAAAATACGATGGCTCTCTTTTTCGTACATGTCAAACAGCGTGAAGAGCATCTGCGTGTCGGCTTCCTCGAAGTTGTAGACGCAGTTCTCGTACTCGGCCTGCTTCTCGGTGTCCGCGTAGGTCACGCCGTGCGCGTACTCCAGGTCCCAGATCGAGGGAACCTTCTGGAGCAGCGTTGCGAGACGCTCGGTGCCGTAGGTGATTTCGGCGCTGATCACATCGCAGGGGATGCCGCCCATTTGCTGGAAAAAGGTGAACTGAGTGATCTCAGTGCCGTCCAGCCAGACTTCCCAGCCGACGCCCGACGCGCCGAGCGCCGCCGACTCCCAGTCGTCTTCCACGAAACGAATGTCGTGCTGTTCCAGCGGGATGCCCAGGGCGCGCAGGCTGTCCAGGTACAGGTCCACGATGTTGTCCGGCGACGGCTTCATGATCACCTGATACTGGTAGTAGTGCTGCACGCGGTTAGGGTTACGTGTGTAGCGGCCGTCGGCGGGGCGGCGGCTGGGCTGCACGTAGGCCACGTTCCACGGCTCCGGGCCGACAGAGCGTAGGGTCGTCGCCGGAGCGTTGGTCCCAGCGCCGACTTCCACATCATAGGGCTGGAGGATCAAGCATCCCTGCTCTCCCCAAAAGCGCTCCAGCGTCAGCAATAAATCTTGAAATTTCATAACGGTCTCAGTGTGCGTGTGAATTTTGCGGCGCTTCAATGCGCGAGAGCCCGCTTCCACCCGTGTGGACGCGGGCTCTCAAATTATCGAAAATAGAAAAACGATTATAGCAGTTCGCTCAAGTCCGCATTGCCGATCGGCACGCCGCTCACTTTTCGCTTGATCCGGGCCAGGGCGTTGTCCACGGATTTCGTCTTGCATCGCAATTCGCTGGCAATCTCGCGATACGACTTGCCCACTTGATATCCGGAAAGCACATGCCACTCGAACTCGCTCAGGACTTGCTGGAGCGTTTCGTGCAGGATCTTGGTGTCTTCGTTGCGCAGAACCAAGTCCTCGGGATCGGCGCCTTCGGTGTTTGGGATGATATCGGAGAGGTTCCAGTCGGTGGTCGAGTCGACGGAGGGACTTTCGAGCGAAAGCGATTGGTTCAGCGGCATCTGCTTTTGCCGGGTGGCCGTTTTGATCGCGGTGATAATATGGCGGGTGATGCAGACTTTTGCAAAAGCCGGGAAGGAAATCGCCTTGTCCGCGCGGAAATCAATAATCGCCTGCCACAGGCCGATCTGGCCGACTTGCAGCAAATCTTCTTTTTCAGCGCCGACAAGAAAGTACGACTTCACCTTGGTTCGCACCAGGTTACGGTACTTGTAGAGCATGTACTCGGCCGCGGAGTTCTCGCCGCGCTGAGCGCGCGCGACGATCTCGCAATCGCCCATCTCCGCGTATTTGACCTGCGATTGCCGAAGGCGATCGGACAGGTCGGTTCCGATGTTCCAATCGGAGGGATTACGTCTGATCAAAGAGGGGCCTCGTGGACTTAAGCGGGCGAAGATGCCGGCTCGTGTTCGACTTCAATGCTCATGGTGCTGACGATCACGGCGATGAGGACCAGGGCCACCGTGGCGACGGCTGTGGCCGGAGCGACGGGGATTTCCTTGATCACTCTTGTTCCAAGCTTGATGCGCAGCGACCGGACGCGGTTCGTGCCGACCATCCGCTGCACTTCCCCCAGCAGTTCCGCTCCAAGACTGAAAAAATTAGCTGCGGGAGTAAGCGAGCTTCCGCTCGGCGTGGCTTCGTGATCCATGACTGCGTACCTCATGTTGCGCGCCTGGCCTTCCAGGACGGAGTAAGGCCATTATACACGCTCACACTTTGGCAGTCAACCCTTTTCCGAGTAAATGTGCGGGAATGGTAAGATGGGGACGACGCCCGTCCCCATCTTAGCGGGGACGGCGCGGCGGGGATAGGAGGCCGGGGCTTAGCCGCCGGCGTTGGTCAGGGAGCGTCGGTAAGTTCCGGCGCCGGTCACGGTGTCCATTACGGAGTGAAAAGACGTAAATTCCAGCATCTCATGGCTGATCGATCCGGAGACGACTTCCGCCCCCTCCCCCTGCCCGCTTGGATCGGCGATCGTCATGGCGCGCACGACCCCATGCGCCACGATCATCCCAATTCCAATGCCCGCGCAGAGCCCAAAAAACCGGTCAAACATCCCCGCGTGGACCCCCAGCGCTCCCTGAACATAACGCGCGACGACGATCGAAACACCGCCGAACGCCAGGCAGAGCGCTCCGAACACCGCTCCCTTGTTCGCTGCAGCGCCCGCCTGAATATGCGCGACGGCCGCAACGTTCCCCAGGCAGCTGGTCGCGGCCCAAAGCGATCCGAACAGCGCCAGCGCCGTCAGCGCCGCCCGCCCGAACCCCATCGCTAGGCCGACCGCCGACATTCCGAGAATCGCCAGGATTAAAAAGATGTCCAGTCCACTCATGGGCTTGCTCCTATGACTTGCTATCCTCCATTATCGGAAGCAGACAAGCGTTTCTCTATCCTGAGAGGTCAACCAGGGTCCACGAAATAGGCCGATGTGCTATACTCTCCCATGAAGTCATCCGGGTGGCCGCTGTGCTTACTTCTTCGGGAGTAGTCGCAGAGGAAAGTCCGGACTCCACAGGGTAACGATGCCGGCTAACGGCCGGGCGGGGCGACCCGACGGAAAGTGCCACAGAAACATACCGCCTCCTGCTTCGTTCGCAAGAACGAGACGCGAGGTAAGGGCGAAATGGTGCGGTAAGAGCGCACCGGGCTTATGGAGACATAGGCGCCGGGTAAACCCCATCGGGAGCAAGGCCACAGGACGCGGTTTGAGGCGACCCGCCGACGCGTCCGGTAGCGCCGCTAGAGGCGCCGGGCAACCGGCGTTCGAGAGAGATGGCCACACAAACACAGAATCCGGCTTATAGGATGACTTCACACTCCTTATTTTCTTCGTATCATACGGCTGCGGCAAAACAAACATTCACATGCGTAAACGTCCCATTTTCCTGGCGCTGATCGGCCTCTGCGCCGCTCTCACATTGTTCGGGTTATGGTACAACTTTAATGCTGCTCGAATAGCCGCCTCCACACATCGAATTCCTCATTCAAGAAGAGCAGCGAACGGCGCAGACTGGTATTCCAATCGCCCGGGCGTCACTGATCGACGTTAAGCCCCCCAAGTCTCAGGATGCAGGGCCCATCTACGAACAGCTTCGCACCCTATGGAACGGCCCTGCTGGCGAACAAGACAATAAAAATATCGCATTCCTTTGCCAGAATGAATTGCCAACCCCTTCGCAGATGGCCAAAGCTCGTCAGGCGCTGATGCGCCAATCCCAGGCGCTTACGCTCGTTCATCTCGCCGTTAGCAAGCCGTACTGCGTTCTGCAAATTGATTGGATGCACGCCAATCCCTCCGAAATCAACTACTCTCAGCTGACGACCGTACGAAACGCCGAGCGTTATTTGCAGGCGGAAAGTATTCTCATGGCTGCGGACGGACGACGTGAGGATGCGGTTAAAAACGCGGCGCTAGGATTCAAAATCTCCAGGCAAGCAGAGAATGGCAAGTCATCGATTGCTTACCTGGTCGGCGTTGCCTGCAACGCAATGACATTAGGTTCGATGCGTAAAATCTTATACTTGTACGGAGATCGTCCGGGTGTCGCATTGCTGGTTCACGATGAAGTCGCAAACAACTTCCGAGCTCCTAGCGCGGCTGCCGGAATGCGCACGGAACTTGTGCTGAATATTGGCTTAGTCGAATACCTGCGCACCGCCGGATGGGGCGCATTGTACTACATGGCCGGCGAAAAACCCTCACTGCGAGACAGAATATACAATAGCGCGTTTCTCACCGGTCACACCTGGGATATTCAACTCAATTACAACGGTGTTTTGATAATACGACAGAGCCGCCAGGCGATATTCGTGGCGGATCGGCCATTTTACATGGCTCGCCCTACTCTCGCCGCGCTTAGCGCCGCGCTGAACAAGAAATCGAAGCTCTACGGACTAACGAAGGTCATGTTACCAAACTTTGAAAAAATGGTGGGGAGACGCGCACAGGTTCAAGATAACGCAGAGATCGTTATGCTGGCGTCGCTTCTCATTGACAAACACAATCGCAATCCCAATTACCCATTGTCCACCCCCACACCGATCGATGTGTACAGCGGCAAGCCTCTCCAATACCGGCTCGAAGGCGACGGCTTTGTCATCTACACGCCAGGCTTCGACGGAACCTTCGACGGTGGAACAGAGACAGTTCGGCCAAAGATCGCCGGTTACGTCTTTCACTACCCGATTCCGTCTTACTATTCCACGCCGGAACAGAAGTCCCAGGGTCCATCCTAAGGAAGTCCCAAACGAAAGCGGCGTAGACTGCAACTTTATCCCCGCCCTTGGGTCACACTGAGCATATCAGCACCACCACTTCGCTCGGTGTGACCCCATCATGACAAAATCACTTGCTCTCCTTATCGCCCTCGTTGTCCTGGTTCTTGGGGGCATGGTCTTCGCCACGTACTGGTTCATGCATCAGCGCGACGCGCGGTACGCCCGCACGGCGCATCGCGACTTTCTCCGCGAAGTCCGGCTCGCAAGAGCCGCCGGCATTTCACTGGACAGGAATAGCTTGAAGTCGCCCCTCCCTCCGCCTGCGGAAGACGCTGGTCCGATTTATGATCAGATCGCGGCGGAGCTCAAAGCAAATCCCATCGATGAGAAACCGCTCGACGCCATACGCTTGGACAAAGCTCATTATCCGCCGACAGCGACCGAAGTGTCACAAGCGAGAGCGATGCTGCAAAAGCACTCAAAATTGCTGTCGCTCATCCACCAAGCCGTCGGCCGAAAACAGGGAGTAGTCCGAATCAACTGGGAGGGAAAAGAAATGCTCTTCTCTCCTAGTCTCCATGTAACATTAATTAGTAAGGCGGCGCGTGTGCTTAAAGCCGAAAGCATGGTTCTCGCTCAAGAGGGGCATGTGCGAGAAGCGGTTCAAAATCAGGCTCTTGCGTTCCGATGCGCTGATCATTTACAAAGCGGCAGAAGCGTACTGTATGCAATTGTGGGTTGCGGAACGAATGCGACAACCTTACGCGGGATGCGTGAAATCCTCTACTTACATGGGGACGATCCGCAGATCGCGCAATCCGTGCTGGAGGCTGTCCGAGAAAATGCGCACACGCCGAATATCACGAGCGCGATGCGTGCGGACGCTACGATTTCATTTTTTACGTTGGATTACTTTCGGAGTATCAATCCGAAATTCGTCATTCCGGACGCCACCCCACAAAGCGGGCGATGGCGCCTGCCTAAAGCTCCCACCAGTAAGGAGCAGCAAAATGCGTACATCGACGCATCCGAGGCCGCCATTCTTCATCGCCAGCGCCTGGATATTCTCGCGTCCGAGCATCCGTACTTGGAAGCAAAGAGACTTTTTGCGGCAAATCAGAGCGAATGGATAAAATCTCGTAGCGACCGCACCGACATGGCGAACGGCATGGGTGACGATGAATCCGGATACGTCGCCATGGCCGGGGCCGACAACGCATCCATCAATGTAGTGGAAATCGCAGCGCGACTGCTGATTTGGAAATCCCAACACGGCGGGTTCCCGTCAAAACTAAGCGCCATTGGCGATACTCCGCTCGACCCATTCAGCGGCAAGTCTTTTGGCTACCGGCGCGAAGGCTCCGGCTTCGTGCTCTACAGTGTTGGCGAGGGCGGAAACTTCGAGGGCGGCTCTCCGAACGTCAAACCGAAGGCAAGCCTGCCCATGTTTCGCTATCCTGTTCCTGCATACTATCGCTTGCCGGCAAATCTTGGTAAAACGCCATGAAACGTTTTGCAATTGCAGCCGCCATTCTACTTTCCGTATTTTTTGCTTTCACAGTGATGCACAAGTTTCAGTTAGTCAAGCGTGAAGAACTGCGCGTTGAGCGACAAAACCATCGCGCCTATCTCAGCGAGATCCAACTCGCGCAGGCAGATGGAATTACCTTCGATACATCCAATTTCAACGTCCCGTCTCCGCCTCCCAGCGAGGACGCAGGGCTCATCTATGAGCATATCGACGCCGAACTCAAAGCGCATCCATTCTCCAAAGACGAGAAGGACGCCCTCTGGGCCGCGAGACGCAGACGCCTTCCCACTCCGGCGGAGGTTGCGCGATTACGCAGCTTTGTATTGGGACGGGCCTCGCTGCTGAAGTTAATCCATCAAGCAGTTGCCTTGAAACAATGCAGTTTTCACACAAAGTGGGGAAGACGACATCCCTACGCGGACGACTTTCAGTCAGGGATAGTAATAGACAAACTCCCGAACGTGCTGACGGCGGAATCGATTGTTCTGGCGGAGGATGGAGATTGGGAGGCGGCGGTCCGCAACCAGTGCAGCGGCTTTCGAATTGCGGATCATCTCCTGACGACACGAGGCGCATCAGCTCATATTCGCTGCACTTCCACTGTACGTACTATTCTTACCGGAATACGCATTCTCACGAGGCTAGGGGCGCAGAAGCCGAGCGTACTCACTGCCGTCCAATCGAGCCTTAGTGCTCCATTACCCACTCCGAGACTTTCGCGTACGCTCCAAGATGAAATCACGTTCAATGATATTCATCTAGAAATGCTACGTATTGTAGTCTTAAGGTCCAAGAATCCGGACGATATCTTCATCAAGAACGAATTGATGGATTGGAGTCCCATGAGGCCCTTTGCTCGTAACCCGCGCCATTGGAATTCTTTCATGGACGCTAACATCGCAGTCCTCATACATCATTTGAGGGAAGACTCGAAAGCTGCGGATGGCCCATACCCAGAGGTAAAAGCAAAGTTCTTAATGTCTCGCGCTGAATTACGCCGCTATTCCAGCCCAGATTATTTCCTCGTAAAGGAGCTTACCTCTGACGATATTGATGACATGCCATCTATAGGGGACGAGGATATCGGTCTATTAAAATCTTCAGCCAACAATGATGCGGAAGCCCGCGTCATCCAGACAGCCGCAGTCCTGCTGCTTTGGAAATTAAACCATGGCGCATTTCCTGAAAAACTGAGCACACTGGGGCCAGTCCCGATGGATCCATTCACCAGCGCGCCGCTGCGGTATCGGCGCGAAGGCGCCGGCTTCGTCGTATACAGTGTAGGCGAGGATGGAACATTCGACGGAGGAAGCCCAGGGGTCCGGCCAAAGCCGTACGCGCCGCATTTCCGATTTCCCACTCCTGCCTACGAACTGCCTCGCGCCGAGCAAACAAAGAAGAGCGGACGAGTATGAATGTTTCCAATACGGTTTCGAGTTTGCAGAGCGGCGATCTGGAACGTGCACGTGTAAAGAAACGGACCGCTCCAGTGGGTCGGATATGGCTTTTACAAATGACGAAGGATGCTTTAAACCAACATGAATAAAAAGAGTATCATTATTGGCTTGGTGATTGGAGCGCCGATTGCGATCGCCATTGGCGTCTGCTGGTACGCTCACTACCGAACCGAGCGATTTGCGACGAATGCACACGCGGCGTACACCAAGCAAATTCGCGCGCTGGGAGCCGAAGGCGTTCCGCTCGTGGCGGCTCAGTTGCAAGGGCCATTGCCGCCCGGGGCGCGGGACGCCGGTCAGATCTACAAACAGATTGCAGCGCAGATGGAGGCGCATCCGCCGAAAGGCGACGATTTGCTTGTTACGAATGGTTTACGACAGAACCATATCCTGACGATAAGCGAAACGAACAAGATCCATACTGCATTGCAGCATCAAGCGCACTTAATGAACTTGATACATACAGCGGCGCAGCGCCCCGAGTGCGACCTTCGCATCGACTGGAGCAACCCCAATCCTGCGGCGGTGCTTTTCCCTGACTTCCGCAACATTCGAATGGGAACACGCGCACTCTCCGTCGAAAGTTATGATTTGGCGAGCCGTGGGCGGATGCGCGAAGCGGTCAAAAACCAGGCGCTCGGCTTCCAGCTGGCGGATCACGCGTACACCGGTAAGACAATGATCGCCACACTTGTCACTGCCGCTTGCGACGCCATCACGCTCGAAGGCATGCGTAAGCTTCTCTACCTCTCGCATGGTGATTCCGCGATCGCACAGGCCATACAGGACGAGGTGCGAAATCATCTCCACATTCACCCGTTCTCCGAATGCCTAAACACGGAACTGACGATCCAGGCGTCAGAGATCGAGTTTCTGCGTGAAGATGGACCGGAATCACTGGTCGAAGCCTCCAACTCAGACCCTCATAATCCACGTTCATCACATTTTCTGGGCCTTATTCCTCGATCTCAGTGGAGCGCGTATCTTGATGATAACGGAGCGCTCGTGCTCGCAAAACTGAGACGCGATCGGGCGATCATCGACCAGCCCTATCCTGTCTCGAATCCGCAATTGGTCGCCAGTGACGCCGCGCTGGAAAAGGCAATCAAAGATTCCGGCCCACTGCGCTATACAGTGGCGCAAATGCTGACTACGAACAAGGCGAAATTCGCATCGAAGCAGACTGTGATTAAGGCGTCCGCGGCGATTACGGATACGTCCGCGCGTCTGCTTATCTTCAAATCAAAAACTCATTCGTTTCCCGCCAGCTTGAGCGCACTTCCCAATATCCCACTCGATCCATTCACCGGCAAGCCGCTTAAGTACCGACGCGAAGGCGCAGGCTTTGTGCTTTACAGCGTTGGCGAGGATGGCGACTTTGATGGGGGAAGACCCGCCGCCAAGCCGAAGAAGTACCAATCCATGTTCCGCTACCCCATGCCGCCGTACTACACAACGCCGATCAAAGAACAATGAAGCCTTATTCCGCCAGCGCGCCAAACAAATACCGCTCGCGCACCCTTTGCGCGGCGGCGTTCGTCCTCACGCTTGCCGCTGGATATTTCTCGCGTAAAGTCCACCTCTTTCCGGCGGCGCTGGGCAAATATCCCGGCGATGCGCTGTGGGCGCTCATGGTTTACTGGCTAATCGTTTGCGTTCGCCCCACTCTTTCCATCCCAAAATCCGCCTTGATTACCTTCGCCATCTCCGTTGCGATTGAGTTCTTAAAACTCGTCCAAACGCCGTGGCTTGTCGCCGCTCGCCATTCAAAATTCGGCGCATTGATCTTTGGGCACGTCTTTTCGTGGAATAATATTATTGCCTACGCCGTCGGCGTCGCGATCGGCGCAGCCCTGGATTATTTCTTCTTACGAAGGAGGCAGATCGATGAAACGTAATGCAGCGATGACTATCGTCGAGTTAATCATCGTCTTGATCATTGTCGCAGTGATGGCCGCCATCTTATTTCCCGTCTTTGCGAAATCGCATACTCCTCGAAGATCACGCTATTCATGTACATCTAATCTCAAACAGATAGAACTGGGCGTCCTGCAGTATCTCCAGGATAATGACGGGGCTTTCCCTGCGCGCCAAGCGCGCGCTGGCGCACATGGCGAATTAGTTTCTTGGCGTTCGCTTGTCTATCCCTACATCAAAAACACTCGTGTCTTTCAATGTCCAACCAGCCAGGCCGCAGATACAGCCGACATTGAACACGACGGATTCACGCGGTCTTACGTTGTCAACTCCACCACGGTTCATAAGCGTGGATCCAGCGGCCCGTTCAGCGACGCCTACGGCGGCAAATCGAATATGAACGAAATCGCTAATCCCGCGCGTGTGATTACTATGGCGGAATCGACGGCCGCATTCAATGATATTAACCTCACATTTCCCGACGCTTTCACACATGAGTTTCACGCCGAGAATTCTGTAGGCGCACTGTTTGCTAGCCACTCTGGCGGATCGAATTACGGATTTGGTGATGGGCACGTGAAGTACCTTCGTCCTGCCGACACGCTCAATGACCGTGTGAATATGTGGACAAGCGACAATTCAAACTTCTCAGAAGCAGATAATACGAAAGCGCTGCAAGTGCTGCATTATGCAGAGAATCAAGGCAAAGAGGATCGCCAATGAAGCCCAAATCGATTGTGGATGTTATCGCCGTCCTTGCCATTGTATTTGTCGTCACGGCCGTCCTTTATCCTGTGTTCGCGAAGGCGCGCGAATATTCAGGCCCCGGACCCTATTCCGCTCCCCGTCAAATCGGCTTAGCGATGCTGCAATACGCCCAAGACAATGACCAGATACTGCCGCCACGACAAGCGTATGCGGGTTGGAATCATGAATTAGTTTCGTGGCGATGGATCATTAATCCCTATGTGAGGAACACTGAGCTCTACCAGTCTCGCGAGAATGCGGCGGCCACGGCGCCGGACATCGAGCACGACGGCTATAATCGTTCATACGCCGTCAATTCGACGACCGTCGCAAAGCCTGGCGCCAGCGGCCCGTTCAGCGATGTCTATGGCGGCAAATCAAAATTCAAGGATATTCCCAATCCCAGTTCAGTCGCGCTGCTCACTGAGACGACGGCGGCTTATAACGATATCAATGTCACCTTACCGGAGGCGTTCACATCCGAATTTAAGCCCGGCGTCAATCGAGGCGCACTGTTTATGGGCGATCGTGAGAAAAACTCGGCGTACTTATTCGCCGATGGACATGTGCGCGGATATTCTCCGCTGCAAACCCTGAACGCTGGCGGCAAGAATTTATGGACGCGCGACAATTCAGATTTTTCGCCATCAGAGACGGTCGCTGCATCTAAAGTGCTGCAATACTCCATAGACAATTATCGCGAGATGCAGCGAAAACGCGGGGAATAACAAACAGATCAATATTCGGCGACGGAGGATTGACAACCGCTCCGACATCCGCCATAATGCCGGTGACAACTGAATTACACCGCTGGGGGCGCCGGGAGTTATTGCCGGCTGAGAAGCTTACACAGAAGCAGACCCCAAGAACCTGATCCGGATCGTACCGGCGGAGGGAAGCGGGGCATCAGCAGCTTTTCTTTGGAGTTCTCCATGATGGCCGCTGTCCCGTTTTCCGGGACAGCGGCCTTTTTGCGTTCGCAATACACGGCGCAGTTTCGAGGAGACACTCTACAATGACGACCGATACGACAGAAAAAGCCTCGACCCTATCTAGCGATTATCGCTTTCCCAATTCTCAAAAAATATACACTTCGGGCACTATTCACCCACAGATACAAGTTCCTCACAGGGAAATTACGCTTTCCCCCACCCACGCGCACAATGGCGGGCCAGTCACCTCCAATGAGCCGCTATGCGTCTATGACACCAGCGGTCCTTACACGGACGCCAACATAACCGTCGATATCCGTGAGGGACTGGCCCCGCTGCGCGCCGAATGGATCCGAGCGCGCGGCGAGTATGTGGAGGTTACCCCCAGCTACAAGCCGATTGCCGGACACAGTGATCCGAACCTGCCGATGCCCCGCCCCCGGTTGGCGCTGCGCGGGTCGGGATTGGTGACGCAGCTTCAATTGGCCCGCGCGGGGGTGATTACTCCGGAGATGGAATACATCGCGATTCGCGAAAACCAGGGACGCGACCGGTCGGCGTCGGCGGGGCAGCATCCGGGGCACAGCTTCGGGGCGGCGATCCCCGAGATCATTACGCCGGAATTCGTGCGCTCGGAAGTGGCGCGCGGCCGGGCGATCATCCCCGCGAACATCAATCACCCAGAGCTGGAGCCGATGATCATCGGCCGCAACTTCCTGGTGAAGATCAACGCCAATATCGGCAACTCAGCCGTCACTTCCAGCATCGAAGAAGAAGTCGAAAAAATGACATGGGCGACGCGCTGGGGCGCGGACACGGTCATGGACCTCTCGACGGGCAAGAACATCCATGAGACCCGCGAGTGGATCCTGCGCAACTCTCCCGTCCCCATCGGCACGGTCCCGATCTACCAGGCGCTGGAAAAAGTGAACGGCAAGGCCGAGGATCTGACCTGGGAAATCTATCGCGACACGCTGATTGAACAGGCCGAGCAGGGCGTCGATTACTTCACCGTCCACGCCGGCGTGCTGCTCCGCTACATTCCGATGACCGCCCGGCGCTTGACCGGCATCGT
>NZ_JBDSQY010000061.1:0-23428 GCF_039929585.1 Capsulimonas sp. | reverse complement strand
GGCGAGCTTGTTTTTCTCGCCGCCGCTCAGCATGCCGACTTGCTTGAAGACGTCGTCCCCCATGAACAGGAAGCGCGCAAGGTAGTTGCGCGCTTCGGTGCTCGTCATGTCCGCCGAGCCAAGCACGGTGTCGAGAACCGAGAGACTGGTGTCGAGACTGTCCGTAGCGTGCTGCGAGAAATACGAGAGGCGTACGTTGTGACCGAAGTGGATCAGGCCCTGCGTGGGTGTTTCCAGGCCAAGCAGGATTTTGACCATCGTGGTCTTACCCGCCCCGTTGGGGCCAACCAGACCGACGCGGTCGCCGCGCTCGACGGTCGCGTTCACATGGGAGAAGAGCGTCCGGTCGCCGTAAGCCTTCGCGAGGTCTTCCATCTGAATGACTTCGCGCCCCACCCGTCCGGCGCTGGCGGCGTCGAAGCGCGCGTGCATGCTGCTGGTGTCCGTCTTGGGCTTGTCGACTTTCTCCATGCGCTCAAGGCGGCCCTGTGTCTTCAGACGCAGATGCGCCTGCGTGGCGTTGGTGGCCATGTTGCGCTTGACCAGGTCGTTCAGACGCGCGATCTCCGCCTGCTGGATCTCGTACAAATCCTGCTGGCGCTGGAGCTGCTCTTGCTTCTGCTGATGGTAGTGGGAATAGTTGCCGCGATAGACAGAGAGTTTCTGGTTTTCGACTTCACCGATCGTATCCGTGACGGCGTCCAGGAAGTACCGGTCGTGGCTGACCAGGAGAACTGCGCCCTCGTAGTTCTTGAGAAAGCCTTCCAGCCACTCCGTCGCTCCGATGTCCAGGTGGTTGGTCGGTTCGTCGAGGATCAAAATGTCGGGCTTGGAGAGCACGATCTTCGCCAGCGCCAGACGTGTCTGCTCGCCGCCGGAGCATGAGCCGACGAGTTTGCTGTGATCGGCCTCGGTAAAACCAAGGCGCTCCATCACCATTTCCAGATCGTTGGAGTAGTGGTAGCCGCCGGCGGCCTCGAAGGCGTCACGCATGTCGGAGTACTGGGCCATCACCCGCTCCAGCGCCTCGTCGGTGACGGCGTCGGTCATCTCATGCTCCAGCACTTGAAGTGACGCCTCCAGCTCGCGCAGCGGTTCAAAAATCTGCTGTACTTCCTCCCAGATCGTGTGCTCGGGGTGCACCGGCGCTTCCTGCCGAAGGTAGCCTAGACGGCGGCCCGTAGCCAGATTCACCCGGCCCGCGTCCGGGGTTTCCAGTCCCATCAAAATGCGCAGCAAGGTCGTCTTGCCGCAGCCATTGCGTCCAACCAGGCCCATTTTCTGGCCGGCGGCGATACTGAAGGTCACTCCACGGAACAATAAGTCGACGCCGAAGCCTTTTTCCAAATCCGAAACGGTCAATATGCTCATAATTATCTCGGTAGTATTGTAGCCGCCGCCCCCACTCCAAGTCAAGGAGCGCTGAGACACGGACGCCCAGTATAATAGCCATATGAGAACCGTCGCGTGTGTCCTGAGCCTCATTTGTCTGGCGTATATTCTGTGGGAAGCGTTTGAAACGATCGTACTGCCGCGCACCGTCTCGAGGAACCTGCGCATGACGCGTCTGCTCTACCGATACGGATGGGAGTTCTGGACATTTACTGCCAAGCGAATCCGAAGCGCCGAAAAGCGTGAGACGTTTTTAGGCTATTTTGGACCGATCTCGCTGCCGATCCTGATGGCGATCTGGGCCTTTGGGTTGATCCTGTCATTCGGGACACTCCAATGGGCTCTTGGCGTGCCGATGAATGACGCAGAGCATTCGCAGTCGTATCGGACGCATCTTTACATGAGCGGCACGACGTTCTTTACGCTGGGATATGGAGATGTCACGCCTGCTTCGTCGAATGGGCGGCTCAGCGCCGTGATCGAGTCCGGCGTTGGTTTAGGGTTCTTCGCCCTGGTCATCGGCTACCTGCCGGTGCTCTATCAAGTCTTTTCGAAGCGGGAAATTACCATCTCGCTGCTGGACGCACGCGCGGGCACGCCTCCGGCGGCTGCGGAGCTGCTGCGCCGGTATCAGGTCAACGACAATGTCGCCGCGCTGGACGCGCTATTGAAAGAATGGGAGCACTGGTCGGCGGAGCTGCTGGAGAGCCAGCTGTCTTACCCAGTCCTGGCCTACTATCGATCGCAGCACGATCGCGTTTCGTGGCTATCGACGCTGACGCTGATCATGGATACTTGTTCGCTGCTGATCGTCGGCGTGGACGGCGTCAAACCCACTCAGGCGCGCCTGACCTTCGCGATGGCCCGTCACGCCGCCGTAGATATCTCGCTGGTCTTCAACAAAGCGCCGTCCGATCCCCCCGAGGACAGACTGCCGCCGGAACGGCTGCGGGAAGTACGCCAGATTCTAGCCGACGCCGGCGCGCCGCTGCGTGAGGGGGAAGACGCGGACAAGAAACTGCAAAAGCTGCGATCGCTTTACGAACCCTATGTCCACGCGCTGGGCAAGAACTTCTTTTACTCGCTTCCCCACTGGATCGCCGAGCCGGACGCAAAAGACAACTGGCAAACCAGCGCCTGGGACGACGACGCGCCGGACACTCGCGGCCACTTCGCCTAATCAGCGCCCGTGCAGCGGACCATGCTTTTTATGAACGCCGCCCTGGAAGTGAACCGATTGGACATCGTCCGCTTCAAGCATTTTGACCGTATCGAAAGTATTGAGCACGTAAATGTATCCGTCGTACCCGAGCAGCATCCCATACTCCACTTTGGCGTCGATACGCGTGATCTCGACCGGACGAGGCAAGCCCTCGATCTCGGGGCCGCCGCGCACGGCTTGCGGCGAGTCCGGAACGTACTCCCGCGCGCCGGGTTTGACGCGGCGCGTCGAAGCGACATTCTCAGCAGCCAGCGTCTCCATCTTGGCGTCCGTCTGCACCTTGTAGGTGCGGCCGTCGAATGAGACAAGCTTGCCCTGAACCTCCGCCCCGTTATTGAGAGTAAAGATCGTTTCGTTCGCGGCAAAGCCGTTCGCAACGCCTTTCGTTTCCAAAGGCGCGGGAAAGAGCGTTGTGGGCTGGTCGATGTAACCCAGGTACATCTGGCCCTGGCTCACCGAAATTTCGCCGCCTTTCAGCGCGAAGTTGACGACCCCGCCGGTGAACTTCAATGGATCGGCAGCCAGCCCTTTCATGCCTAAGGTTCCCTTCGCTACCCCACCCGCCCGAACAGGAACACGTGTCTGATCCGGGGCCAGGATGTAGTTGCATGTGAATGAGAGCCTACCCGGCAAAACGATGGAGTTATGCGATTTGGACGCCAGCACCCGGCCAAACGCCTTTGCCCCGGCCGGGATCACAAGAATATGACCGGGGGCGTAGACATTCTGCACGACTTCATAAGCAACGATCTCACCTTCCGGAGTATCTCCGGACTTGAGATCCTGCATCAAGCGCAGACGGACGGGCGTATATTCGGGAAGCAGAATCCGATGCGCCGTTGGAGGAGCCGGCCGTTTCACCGCCGGTTTATGACTGGCGGCTTGGGCTGCGGGCACAATCAATACGCCGAGAGAGACAAGCGCGAGCGAGCGAAAAGTAAAAGAATACATGACATTATCTTACCATAGAGGCCGCTTGCCTGCAATGCGCCGCCCAAGAGGATTACACTTTGGAATCCGCCAATCGCTGGGAGAATGTGGTAAAATACAGCCATTCCAACTTCTTGATCAATAAGGATACTTACGGCGCCATGCCGCACACGCCAAAAATCGCAGTCGTCGCTATGCAGGGCGACTATGCGAAACATATTGAAATGCTCCGGAGCCTGGACGCCGACGCCACGACGGCGCGGCTTCCCCACGAAATCGAAGAGGCCGACGCCATCGTAATCCCCGGCGGCGAAAGCACGACCATCGGCAAGATGCTGGTCCGATACGGCATGGACGATGCGATTAAAAAAGCCTCGGAAGCGGGTAAGCCCATTTATGGCACCTGCGCGGGATTGATCCTTCTGTCCCAACGGATCGCCGCCGGGACGGGAGAGAGCGGCGGACAGCCAACGCTGGGCTTGCTTGACGTCACCGTCACGCGCAATGGGTTCGGACGGCAGACAGATTCCTTTGAGACGACCGTGAACGCCCCGGAAGTGAGCGATACGCCGCTGCACGCTCTCTTTATCCGGGCGCCCTATATCTCCGAGGCCGGAGACGGCGTCGTCGCTCTGGCCAAGTACGAAGGCAAAACGGTCTTTGTTCAGCAAGGCAATATCCTTGCGACGGCTTTTCATCCGGAATTGGTCGGCGATGCGCGCGTGCATCGTTACTTCCTTTCCATGATCGGGCAAGGCTCTACACGGTGATAGTCCAGCGCTGGATCGTCAGCACCATCGCGGTCGGATTAATCTTCGGCGCAAACGCTCTCTGGCAGCGCTCCGGAAAGCCGTTTACACGCCTGGCCGCACAAGCGCAGGGACAAACACAAGCCGCTCCCAGCTTCACCTCAGTTTGGCCGCAGCCCCTCGCGATCGCAAACTTCCGGTCGGCGTCCATTTCCGCCGACAACGCCTTTTTTGTTGTAGTGACATCCAACAAAGAAAGCCTCACACTGCGCCACCAGAACGGAAAGAAGATCTGGAGCATCTCGGATCCAGGCGCCGCTCAGGCGTGTGTCGCCGCCGGAGGCGAGTCCGTCATCTCCTATGCCCCACTCAATCCCACACGCCCGACAATTACGATCGTACGCGGCGCCCACGCCGACAGCGTCACGCGCCGCACGCTGGACGGCGCCGTATGGGACGTCTCCATGTCGCAGGACGGCAATACCGCCGCCGTTGTCACCGGCAACCATTCCCTGTATCTGTTCACGCTACGCCCCACGCTTTCGTGCCGGCAATGGTCGCTGGACGGCGTCGGAAATTCCGTCAAGGTCAACGCCAAATCGCAGTGCGTCGTCGCAGGGACATGGGACGATAGCGGCATTGCCTGCTATAACTTCAAAGGCGAGACGCTTTGGAAATATCCCAAGGACACCGCCCAGCGCCGCGCGGTCATGAACCGTCTCTTTGATGCGCAGATTTCCCAGGACGGGCAGTCCATCATCGGCGTCTCCTACTCGAATATTCATCATAGCGACGGTGTGCTTTATATGTGGCGACGCGGCGGAGACGGGACGCCCTTGTGGTCATATTCGCTCGGCGGCGATACTTCCCGCCTCCGCGCACGGATCACCGCCGACGGACACTACGTCGCCCTGACTTACGTGCAGAATATCGTCCAAGGAGACCGTGTTGTGGAGCAGCGTCAGCTGGTTCTGCTGGACAATACAGGAAAAGAATACCTGCGATCCGGAGGCCCCGTGTTTTTTCGGCCAAGCCTGGTGAGCGTCGCTCCCGACGGTTCACGGATCGCCGTTTCGATGGACGAGAATACTCTCTATAACGTGAACAGCAAGGGCCGCCTTTTCTCTCCCAAGCGCCTCATCTCGACGATCCGCAACGCGGAGCCTTCCCCTGACGGCGCCCTGCTTCTGGTATACGGCAGTGACGGAAACCTGAACCTCGTCCGATCATTCAGCTAGCCAGACCAAGAAAGACAGTCCTCTGATTTTATTGTAAAATCAGAATGTAGCAAGCAAGCGCAATCTCTTGACTCCGTGATTCCAGCCATGCTATAATCTGTCAGCGTTCTTTCAATCAGCGATTTTCACGGTTGACGCCGACCGGCCTGTTTGGCGCGAACTCCATCTCTATTTCCGGTCCATTCGTTAAGGAGCTACGCATGCAGCCCGTTGCACTCAATGTCGGCTTCTACAATTACGTCATTATCGACAAAGTCATTGCCCTCGTTTCCAGCGATTCCGCGCCGATGCGGCGCCTCGTCCAAGAATTTCGTAAGGCGGGCCGTCTAATCGACGCCACTCAGGGCCGCAAGACCAAAAGCCTGATCTTCCTTGAAGGCGGAAACCTCGCCACCTCCGCGCTCTCCCAGGAAACCCTGGCCAAGCGCCTCGCGGGCAGCCCGATGGCGCCCGAAAGCGACGACGAAGCGGAAGAGGACTAAATCCATGACCGTCGCCAAAGCATCGTCCGGCCTCCTGGTCGTCGTCTCCGGCCCTTCCGCCGTCGGCAAGGACACCGTTCTCGACATCCTCCTGATGACGCCCGGCGGCTCCCACCCCATCCGCAAAGCCGTCACCGTCACGACCCGCGCTCCGCGTCCCAAGGACGAAGGCCGCTCCATGGAGGAGAACGGCGTGGATTACTTCTTCGTGAGTTCGGCCGAATTTTACGAGATGGTTTCCCGAGATGAGTTTCTTGAGTACGCAGAAGTCCACGACAGCTGGTACGGCACCCCGCGCCAATGGGTGGAGGAGCAGCGTCAGCAGGGTGTGGACATCATTCTGAAGATCGATGTCCAGGGCGGTCTCGCGGTCAAGAAAAAGCTTTCCGACGCCGTCCTGATCTTTCTAGAGCCGCCGTCTATTGAAGAGCTGGAGCGCCGCCTGCGCGGCCGCAAAAGTGAAAGCGAAGACGCCATCAAAAAGCGCCTGCTGAACGCACACAGCGAGCTGGCGCAGCGCGACTACTACGATTACGCCGTCACCAACGATACCGTGCCGGACGCCGTGGAAGCGATCCGCGCCATTCTCCTTGCCCGGCACTGCCGCATTCAGCGCCCTCGGGAGCCGCGCCTCCCGGTGCAAATCGATGAATGACCCCAACAGGCCCAAGCGTATCGTCCTCGGCGTCACCGCATCGATCGCCGCTTACAAAGCGGCGGACCTTGCGAGCAAGCTCGTCAAAAGCGGTGTTGACGTTTACCCTGTGCTGACCGCCGAGGCCGCGCGCTTCGTCGGTCCTGCCACTTTTACCGCCCTCACTGGCCACCCCTGCCCCATCGATACCTTCGACGAACCGTTTCCTGGCGAGATCGCACACATCTGGCTCGCGCGTAACTGCGACCTGATCGCCATCGTCCCCGCTTCCATGAACTGCATCGCCCGCCTCGCCCACGGCCTCGCGGACGACATGCTCACCGCGACCGTCATGGCGACCGTCGCTCCGGTGCTGCTGGCGCCCGCCATGAACACCGGTATGTGGAACAACCCGGCAACCCAGGCCAATCTTGAAACCCTTTCGAAGTACGGATACCAGTTCATCGAGCCCGTCACTGGAATGCTGGCTTGCCGCACGGAGGGCGTCGGCAAAATGGCTGACGTCATGACGATCGAAGCCGCTATCCAATCCGTCCTGCGCGGATCACAGCCCCTTTCCGGCAAGCATGTCCTCATCACCGCCGGCCCCACCCGTGAGCCAATCGATCCTGTCCGCTACCTCACCAATCGTTCCTCCGGAAAAATGGGCTACGCCCTCGCCGAAACCGCCCGCCGCCTCGGCGCCGCCGTCACCCTCATCTCCGGTCCCACCGCCCTTCCCGCCCCCATCGGCGTCCAAACCATCCCCGTGGAGACTGCTCGGGAGATGATCAACGCTGTCCAGGCGCATGTCCAAACTGCGAACATCATCATCGCCGCCGCCGCCGTGGCCGACTATCGCCCAGAAACGATTTCCCCTCAGAAGATCAAGAAGAACGGCTCGGCGCCGACGATCGCTCTTGTGGAAAACGAAGATATTTTGGCGTGGATTGGCAAGTCGAAGCGGCCGGATCAAACACTGGTCGGCTTCGCGGCCGAGTCCGAGAATTTATTGGCGAATGCACAGAAGAAGCTGCAGGGGAAGAACTTGGATTGGATCGTCGCAAACGACATTACGGCGGCGGGGGCCGGCTTCGACGCCGATACGAATATTGCGACGCTGATTTCGCGGGATGGCGCACAAACGCCGCTGCCGAAGATGAGCAAACAAGAGATGGCGGAGAGGATATTGGAGATGGTGGGTGGCCCCATCTCCCCGCCGAAGTAAACTTCGGCCTCCCCCTTTCCCTGCTAAAGGCCCTTCGGGCGGGAAAGGGGGCGTTCGTAATTATATGCCGCACGAGGGTTACGTGGGGTAAAAGCAAAGCAAATTGGCTCGTCATGGTGATATCATGACGAGCCAATTTTGTTTGTTCGTAGATTACGACCAACTCGTGCGGACCTTAATGATGAACATCCCCTTTCCCGCCCGAAGGGCCTTTAGCAGGGAAAGGGGACAAACGAGCCTAGGCGAGTTGAGGGGATGGGGTTCTACTTCGCCAGCCCCACGGCCTTCGCCTGATTGTACAGGTCGTTGAGCTGCGAAGGCGTCACCGCCACGTAGTTCGGACCCAGGTCGTCCAGCCCCTTCTTGATATCCTTGAGGCTATTTCCCCAATTCACCATGAAGGCGTTTACGAACGCCGGACGCTGAGCGCCGACGCGGTCTTTGATCTGCGCGGCCATCTCACGCGGGTTGCCTCCGGTCACGGTTCGGAAGACCGACTGCCCGGTCGGCAGCGTGTAGGTCATGGCGTTGTAGCCTTTTTCACCGGCGAAGCCATAATCAGGAACGAAGAACTTCGTGTTCGGAAGCTGTACGCCCATTTCGGCAATGTCGGAGGCGCGGACGTTCATGTGCCGGATCGACTTCATATCCAGCATGTCCATATACTTCGCCGTCCAGCCGAAGAATGAACTCAGCGCGCCGTCGCGATCCTTCAGCGCCTTCGCCCAGTCCGGAGGATAGATGTACCCGACGCCGCTGACATCACAGAGGAACTCGTCGTTGGGCGTGGCGTGATCGTAGTACCACTGAACCATGTTCGGAGCGACATCGATCAAGGTCGGTCCCATGCCCCAGCCGATCGGGAATGTTCCGTGCAGTGGATCGTTAAAGTACTCCTGGAAGTTATTCTCCCAGGTGCAGAGATTGTCGCCGTCCGAAACCGTCACCGCCACATAGACTTTGGAAAGGTCGAGACGTGGCGCGGGATTGCGCTTCTGCTTGTAGGTCTTCACGGGAGCGCCGCTGAAGACGGTGAAGTTTGACACATAGTCCGAGACGACGGTGACCTTGCCGAAGCGCGACGCCAGCGAAACACCGGGACCTTCGTCCAGGCCGTTGCTGTCGCCGCCGCTGTACCAATAGCCGCGCACAACCGAGTTCAGCGGCATTTCCGCGAAGATCGCTTCGATTTCCGCGACTTCGGCGTTCTCATTGGCCCCTGGCTTGTCCTGTTCTTTCGGTCCCGTCACCCACAGCGCTTGACCGCGCGCCGCGACGATCTGATCGATCGCGCCGGAGTCTAGAGGAGCATCCAAAGAAATCGAGAGATAAGGATTAAGGCGCGGAAGAAGATCGGTGCGCACGTAGCGATACGCGGCGGCGTTGTCTTTGAACTTCCCGCGAAGATCCGTCTTGATATTCAGTTTCAGCCGCTCCGCCAGTTCCGGTGTGGCGACGACCTGATCCTCCAGCCCGGCAATGTCCACAGCCACGTGCGGGCTGACATACACATTTGGGTCTGTAACAACAGCGCCGTTGTAGTCGTCCTTGAATGTTGTGAGAAGCGAAAGCGGGCGCCGAACTTTGATCGGTTTACCAGTCGTCCCCTGCTCCTGCAATTTTTTGAGCCAAAACTCGTCGCTATCACGGAAGATCAAGTAGATACGTGGCTGAGTACGATTGACAATTCCCTGAAGAGTGCTCAGCAGCAAACGCTCTTCCGAACTGATCTTACGCACATCGGCGACGTAAAGATGCTCTGCCGGAGGATTGCTGCGCGGCTGGAAAGTTTCATACGGCCGGGGCGGCGTCGGCAGAACGAGGTCCGTGTACTGCTTCGGCAGGGCGACGTTTTTGAGGCTCGTCATCGCTGACGCGATCTTATCTTCTGGCAGCAATTTTTTTTGCGCTAAGATCGCAACCACGCCGCGCGTGATCATCTGTTCGGTATCATACGCTTCCAAGTCGCCAGTATTGGGATGCGTGGTCCATACATCGACGGCGCCCTTGAAGGCGACGCCGTTGTGCACGATCATGGCGGACACGGGCTGCGTGCCCTGCACGAGGATGGGGATTACCTGATCGTCTGCGGGAAGGGTCGTAGGGTCGAGCATCTGCACTGACCCCGACCAAGTTCGACCCAAATCCTTGAGGCCAAGCGGATCGTTGGGAGCGAGAGTGGTGTCCAGCTCCGAAGGGTCCGTGAACCCGCCGACTCCTATTCCAGTCGGGCCAAATAGCGCCGCCTTCGGGTCGTGCCCAGTATCCGACCAGCTCAAATTGCCCTTTTTATCCTTCACGCGCTTGATAGGGTGTGTGAAGGGAATGCCGGTGAGCACGAAGCTGCCGCCCGACTTATGATACGCCTGCAAGTTAGCGAACGCTTCTTTAGGAAAATTGTTTCCATATGTCATCACGACGACGGCGTAGCGGCCGCTATTCAGCTTCGCGGGATCGCCCAGCGCATTTGCGTCGAGCAGATCCGTGTGGATGCCGGCGGCGGTGAGGTTCGCGGCGATTTGTTTGGGGGAAACACGCCCGGTCACTCCAAAGACGGGGAAATCCGTTTGCAGCATCACTGCGGCGCGCGGCGCGTCCATCGGCGGATCGGCGGCAAACGCGCTCATCGGCGACAGCGCCGCAACCGACGACAACAGTAAAACGGCCGGCAAGCTCGGCCATTGTTTATTCATTCAGACAATCCTCCGTACAAAACTCTTTCGAAAACAAACCACAATGTATGGAACCATGAAATTGTACAGTTTTTGGCTCTATGGAGAAAGTTTACCTTGTTCCTCGGCAAAGAGCGATCTGTTTTCGAAAGAGTTGCTATTCAATTTTACGGAGACGGGGAGAAAAAAATTCAGCTCTTGTCGTTCCACGCCAAATATCGCAGCGCCATCTCACGAATGGTGGAGTACGGCGCCTCCGCGCAGCGCTCCCCCCGAAAGATAAACGTGGGCACATGGGTGACATCCGCCGCATAGGCGTCGTCGTCAAACTCAACGATCTTGCTCGAATACGCCTTGGCCGCAAGTTTATCCGTGAAATCTTTGGGATCGATTCCAATCCCTGCGGCGATGCCAGCCAGCACGCCGAGGTCCGAGATGTCCTCCGATCGTTCCCAGAACGCGCGATACACGGCTTCGTTGTACTCATCGAACCGGTCAGGCGCGTGCTCGTTCACATATTCGGCGCCCTGCAATGGATTATGCGTGCGAATAATACCGATCGTTCGATCTTTGGGGATGGGAATGTTGTCGAGCTCCGCCAGCAAATCCAGGCGCGACGGCGGAGCCGGAGGCTCGTTCGGGTCACTGGGCTTAGGAGTATAGTCCGGCAGCGGACCAAGTGCCTCGGGGAGCAGCTCATATCCCACCCATTCCTGTCGGATCTGAGGAAATTCTTCCTTGAGGCGTTTCGCCTGCATCACGCCGATCCAGCACCAAGGGCAGAGATAATCGTGCGCGATCGTAACTTTGAGTTCGGGCTTATTGGTCATAACGTTCTCCAATGATCAAGTGATGCCCAAGACGTGCGAGGCGCCGAGCAATGGCGGAAGCCACATCTTGCAGACAAAGGTACAATGACGATCAGAAGCGCGAAGTTCCGCGACGGCGCGGCGAAATCATCGAACCCAATCTCATGACAAACTTTGAATACAACAGCCTGTTCGACCAGCTGATCACCGCTCCCCTACAAGCGGTTCTTGGCCAAACGCTGCGCGCGGTGAATTATTATGTTCTGGCGTCCGACGGCGGCAATAAATACTTGCCTAAAAAACACGGAGCCGGTCAGGCGGTGCATCTCGTGTTTGACCAGGGAGAGATCGAATTCGATTGGGACGCCAAGGAAATTTTTCTCGACACGGACGGCGCGGAATATCACCTGATCGTCAGCAATCGCTCTGTCCGTGCGGAGAATAGCGATGCGCTGGCGAAACTCATCTCCACGGATACGGCGCCGTGGAAAGATCTGATTGGAAAGACGCTGTCCAGCGTGGAAGTACTTGGCGAGCGGCTGGACAAAGACCGATGCAGTCCGAAGGCGGCGATTTTGCGATTTGATTCGTCGTATATCGTCGTGGGCATTGGAACCGCCAGTACCCATCCGAAGCAATCCGACAGCGTCGGTGACGGCGATGAGGTGCTAGTCTTCAGCGAGGCCGAATGGACTCTGCTTCCAGATCAAAAATACAGTGGGGTTCAGACGCTGAAGCAATGCTGGGCGCAAGATTTATAGGGATTTTCCGCTCAATTATATTGGAATCAAAAACGCCGCCGCAAAACTACCCTTGATTTTATGCATGTAAATGCTTGAGAGCGACACACATAAATGCTGTTGAGAGCTATTGCTAGCTGTCGGCTTAGATCGAGCAGCGTTTTCAGAAATGGATAAAGTCCAGGATAAACATAATAACTAATGTAGGTCTTGATAAGAAATTAACAACAGGAAATTTAAATTCTTCATAGACATTCATGAGCACTATAACCCACTGATTCGGTAAGCTCTAATTCGTGGCGTATGCGTTTCGTCAGAAGGAATGTATCCATCTAAATATATCGTTTTTCCTGAATTAGAAATGGATGTGCACGCAAAATCATTGTAAGTCTTAACTACAGCCCAACGTTGTATGTCAAATATTTGCCATCCAGGTGTAACACGAGGCATGTTAATGAGAACTACCGATTTCCCTATTATTTTACAGCTTAGAAAGCCGTCAGAGAAAATGTATTTATGTATAACAGCTCCATTGTTAACATTCAGTTCATAAAACCCTTTATCGCTTAACATATAAAGCTTATTAATAATATTAAAGTATCTAAATATATAATTGAATTTCTTTTTCCAAACAATCGCCCCATTATTCTTATTCAGGCCGTACGCATTTCCAAGACCATCTGCAATCAGAACACGATTATCAATTACTAATGGGTAACAATTGGAAAAGGTAATATGGACATCGCGAACTCCAGAACTATTTTTAATATCTATCCCATCAGTTATAGTACGCCAAATCAAAGATCCATTCATTGGATTAAAGGCATATGCTAATCCGAAATCAGAGTTAAAATATATTGTTTTTTTGTCCAAAGCGGGGCGGCTAGTGGGTGTAGCAGGTATCCTGATGCTTGCATCGAAAGGAACATTCCAAAGCTCTTTTCCGTCGCTTAATTTAACTGCCGTTAGCCCACTATACGTCCGGAAAATTACTCGATCTCTCCAAACTACAGGCTCACTACATATCTGACCTCTTGGACTAGCGTAAGCATCAGCACTTGCAAACGAAGAATAATTCCAAAGTATCTTCCCACTCGTTGGATTAAACGCAATTAAATACCCGGAAAATTTATCTGATAAGGACACCAACACTTGGGGGTTTGTTCCATTTTTAATGGACAAATAGCATATTCTGGGAAAAATATGGTCATAGCTCGTACCATTCCATATAATGGAAGACAAGTCACGTGACCATAATTCCTTCCCATTTGACATATTTAGAGCGACAACATTATTACCTTTAAGAAGGAAAACAGTATTGCCCATGCAAACGGGATGGGAGCGCAGCTGCTTAGCACTATAGGCCCATATTTCTTTGCAAGATATTTTACTATTTGAGGCGGAGTTATTAGAAGCATTACAGGGTACAGATTGACATGAATAAGGCAACGAGAAGAGAGCAAAAATCCATGCAATATATATAAAAGGATACGATTTAATTCGCACAAAACGACTCATTGGTTAAACTCTTTAAATTACAGCCTCTTACAATAATTAAATTTTAGTCAAGAGGCTGTAATCTCACACGTCTAATTGCCGGTACAAGTGAGAGATACCCATCCCATTGATCCTGCAGCTGCTGCACCTACAACAGCTGCACTGGTTGCACTAGATTGGTAGTTAAGGGAATCGTTAAATCCAATACCACCAGCAGGATAGTTTGCCCAATAACTCGCGGGGAACACTTGTGCTTCCGTATACTCACCAAGTGCACTGTCCATGTTAACTCCGTAATTTCCAGCCACATAAGAACCTCCACGCCCTCTAAGCATAGCTCCAGAACCGTTAAGAAAGTTATTGCTAATGTCTGTAATCCCTCCTCCAAGTCGCTCGGAATTAGGACTCGCCGAAAACAAATAGTTCGGTACTATTGCGTTTGAAGGCAAGTTTGATGGTGGATTCTCATTAGGGTCACTAAGTAGTGGCATGAATTGCCCCCCCATATATGAATATAAAGTTGAATTGGCACTTCCATTTACCGAAACGACACCAGTAACATTATCTATTTGGTATCCTGCAACAGCGACATTACTACACATGAAACCAACCTCACCGCCATAAATTAAAGTCCTATTGACTGTATATCCAGGAAGTTGATTCCCGTTACTATCCATCCATAGTGCTAGAACACCACAAGAACAAAACGCTGAGTATGAAGCAGATTTCACAGTTGGAGTTGGATTGTTAGCATTAGCAGTCGTCATAATTGATGCATATCCACTCCCGGTAGCTGTCATTACACTAGCAAAAGAGGGATATCCAGGGTCAAAATTCCCCCTTCTAGGTCCCTCAACTTTGGATGCTTGAGGGGTAATCGAAATCGACCAATGTCC
Organism: Capsulimonas sp.; assembly: GCF_039929585.1. Lineage (NCBI taxonomy): Bacteria > Bacillati > Armatimonadota > Armatimonadia > Capsulimonadales > Capsulimonadaceae > Capsulimonas > Capsulimonas sp. Next base: position 8,939 of record NZ_JBDSQY010000061.1, on the reverse strand, counting down.
TGCAGCTTGCGCGTGAGTGGGCAGCTGAGCACATTCCGCTACGGGGATTATCCAGAGGCAAATTCCAAAAATAACTCGTTTGCGAGAAAATTTAATCAACCGCTTGTTCATTTGTTTCATTCTCCATCATTTCATAACAACAATATATTGCCGTTAAATGTTAACCTAATTCCCTGAAAAAACATCACTAACACTTGCCTGTGCAGAGGCTACGCCACTGCTTGTTGAATTCCCAATATTGCAGTTCACTGTAACATCTGATACTGGCACGGTAAATGTTAAAACAACAGATTGAGGAGTAGAGAAATGAGTTTGAAACCACTGACTAGTATAGGCTGTTTGAGTACTGTTCAATGACTGTACCTTCTCGTTCCACCCAGAAATAGAGCCAGTTGCGGTTCCATCAGATGTCTGAGCCCCTTTTACATCTATGCTGCTATCATAAGTTTGAACAAACTTGTTCAAATCAGATGTATCGAAGGTAATTGTGGGAGAAGGAGCAGAAATCAATGAAGTATCGGTAACTGGATAGTGAGCAGATACCAAAGCTCCCCCTCCAGTAGCAGAAACAGCCGCGCTACCAGTACCATTATTGATAGTCGCAGAATATATCTGTTGTTTGATATGACGCAGAACATATAGACTAGGCCAATCAGTCCCAGCCCAAGAAAATGTCCAAGTTCCCGCACAACTTGCTTGTGCAGCTTGAGAAAGAGATGTCGTAGTGGCTCCAGAGATATTTGCTGCAACAGCTAAGTTTGTGGCGTTACTGAAGCTCACTGCTTTGATATGTGCGTTGCCACTTGTTAAAATGACCGGGGGAACGGCCTGATGATTGGAGGGAGGCGTTATGTTCCAATATATATCTTGCACAATTGGTGTGGCGCTAACAAAATTAGATACATTGCTTTCTATGCTAGCAGAATCGATAAACTTTACGACGTAATAGTAAGTCGTTCCGTTTGAGAGTGCCGTATCTATATAAGCGTTTGGCGTTACCAGATCACTTCCATTAATCTTGGAGTAACCAGTCCCGTCGGAATTCTTGGTGCGATAGATGTTGTACCCCTGTCCTGCCACTGGCGTCCAAGTCAGCAGAACCTGCTGCTCGCCCGGCGTCACTACCAGATTGCGCGGCGCGGTCACAGTGTTTGTGGTTGCACTGGCCTGGTAGGAGTTAGCGCCTTCGCCGGTGCTATTAGTCGCGCTCACGACGTAGTAGTACGTCGTTCCGTCACCCAGTCCTGTATTGACATAGCTGGTTGACGTCAAACCGGCCGCGACGGTCGTGTAAGGCCCCCCTGTTACATTCGACCGTTTGACGCTATAGCTTGTCGCTCCAGGAACCGCATTCCAGGAAAGGCTGACCTGACCAAGGCCGCCGGTCGCACTCAAAACGGACGACGCCGTTGGCCCGGTGGTGACTAAGATCAACTGAGGAGAGGTACCAGACTCACGGGCGCGGAAGTTCGCGATGATCGACCCGATCGTGTCCTGCGTCAGCGCCAGCGTTACTAGCGTGTGGCCCGCCAACTGCTCTGAGCGAATGTAATTGGTCACATTCCAGTTTTGGTAAGTTTCCGCCGTCGTGACATTCGTCGCCGGAATGAGAGATGCCCCTAGCGTCGGACGGTTGTTCCAGTTCAACGTTGCATCCGTCCAGGTCGTATCCGCGACGGGAGAGACGGAGACATTGGTCGCGCTGGCGCCGTTGCTCAAACCGTACACGGACAGCGTCGCTCCTGTCACCGTGCCGCTCACCCCCGAAAGGTCGAACTTGACATAGACCACTTCGGTGGTGCTGGCCCCGTTCCACGCATACATCAGGTTATGGTAACCATAGATCGCCGTCGGCTGGCTGCTGACCGCCGTCGTATCCGCTACGGAGAAGAGAGTAGCGCCGGCCGCTCCCGAGGCTCCGGGTTGAGCGAAAGATTCATTGGAATAACCACTTTCACCCGCGCTGGTAACGGCGGTGACGACATAGTAGTAGGTGCGAGGGTTAGTGCTTGTGCCGTTGGTCGCTCCAGTATCCGTGTAACTGGTCGTGGTCGGGCTGGTCACCAGTGTATAAGGACCGCCGCTCAGGTTCAAAGAGCGATAGACCTTGTAGCTAGTCGCCCCAGCGATAGATCCCCAGGAGAGCAGCACCTGCGCGTTACCGGGAACAGCGGCCAGTCCCGCCGGCGCGGCGGGCAAAGTCGCCAGAGGTGTTGCGGAGACTTCGGACGACAATGTGCTCTCGGTCGTTGCGATAACTCCCGGATCTTTGCGCACGGCGCTGACTTTGTAGTAGTAAGCAGTTCCGTTGGTGACAGCCGTATCATTGTAGCTGAGGGAACTCAGATCGCTGACGAGCAGCGTTTCCGTGTTGGGAGTAGTGGCGCATCGGTAAAGACTGTAACGGAAGGCCCCGGTGGTGGCTCCCCAGGAGATGTTAATGACGCCTTTGCCTGCTTTGGCAGCCACTCCACCCGGCGTGGCGACTGGGACGGCAAGGACAGATCCTGTCTTGGGTCCTTCGACATTGCTGCTGTTGACGCCGCTGATCTTGAAGAAATAGGTAGTTCCGTTGTTAAGACTAGTGCTGGTGAAGGGACTGGTCTTTCCGGTAAAACTAGGCGTGGCGGGCTCGGTCCCAGTGGAGGGCCATTGGTAGACGTTGTAAGTGAGCCCAGCGGTGTTATTCCAGGTCAGCGTCAACTGACTGGTTCCACCGGTGACGGCAAGTCCCGTGGGAGTGGCCGGCGTTTGAGCAAAAGCGCCTTGAGAGATCCCAATCGTCGTTGCCAAAACGCCGGCAGTAATGAGGAAAGGTCCTGATAAGAGAATGGAGCCGCACGAGGCAACGCGCCGAGCGTGGCAGAGCCGCGCTCGGATGTGAAATGATGACAATACTGTTACTCCTATAGAGTGATTTGGCGACACAATAGCTTATGGCGGCGAGAACAATAATTTACAAACGGTAACAACAAGGGGGGGTAAATTCAATAAAAACCTGCTATTAAATATTATAGCATATAACAAGTTAATCAAAACGAATCGTACGAATTTTATTGTGAAATGCCAAAACGCCGCCGCACCCGAAGATACGACGGCGTTTTGACTTGAAGCGCGAAATATTAGAGGGAGCTGAAGGTCATTGCGTAGTTGCTGTTGCTCGTGCCAGCTGCAAATCCAGCGGTGGGCAAATCCTGAGTAGCAGTCGGATCCGTATTATTGATCCCAGAAGAAACCTTGCTGCCGCGAAGCCACTTGACGTGACCATCGCCCGCGAGGTAGTTCGCGCCATCCGTATGCAGACCAGTCGGAGCCAAGTCGATGCCGGCGGTGGTGTTACCACCGAGGTATCCGGCCTGGGACTTGATCTGAGGGACCGAAGCAGCGGCGACAGCCTCGGTGCCATCATACTTGTTGGCAAAACCGGCAGTACGGCCTGTTCCGGCAGGAGAGAGTGTATCAAGCGCATTTGCGGCGCCAGAGGTGCCTTCCTGCAGATCGTTGATTGGAGCCTGAGATCCGCTCACTTCAAACAGAAGAACCGTGCTGGCGGGAGCATTGAGCGACGCCAGGGAGCCCGAAGGACCATTACCACGCATATTGAAATTCATGGCGTAAGAGATCGGGACGAACAGGTTATTTGTGTTGTTGATAGACGTGGAGTCATCAGGACATTTAAACAGCTGAGTGCTCTTGGCGTACGGCATGACTGAACCAGCCCAGCCCTGTCCGTTCTGTGTTGAGCCAAAGCCGGCGGGGAACTTTTCGTCGTTGTCCTGCACATACTGAATGATGGCGAGGCCAACCTGGCGCTCGTTGGAGGCGCAGCTGGTCTGGCGAGCCTTCTCACGGGCCTTGGCGAAGACCGGGAACAAGATTGCCGCGAGAATCGCGATAATGGCGATAACGACGAGCAGCTCAATAAGGGTAAAACCCTTAAAATTTCGGGTGGTTTGCACTGTGAAAATACCTCTCTAGCCGACAAATCAATAATACGTCTCAGCCTGGATTATTGCAGCGTATAGTCGCCGCGCCGAGGCTGAAAGTGGACTAACGAATTCATACTATCATACCTTTGATGCGCTGTCAAGTCTTTTCATGTTAAATTTCAATATATTTATTTACAAATAATAAACACATGCGAATTTGATCCATTATTGATACTAAATGATCCTATTTTGCACCTATACCAACAGGACTAAAGCAACGATTGTACCTCTTTTGCACCATTTACAATTTATCGTATGAAAATATTTTGGTGCTTTCATGATCCTTTTTGGTTATTCTCGGGAAATCCGAGTGGAGAACGGCGCCACACCGTCTCTGCAAAATATACAGCGCGCGCGGGGCCGAAGAGGTTCCATCATTGCTTGTCGTCTCCAGCGGCAAGGATAAATCTTCCACGATCCGGGTATCCTCGGAAAAGACGAACAATTTTAATTCCGGGTTTCGATGCGCTCCCGGAACTTCGTCGCTCTTTTCTCTGTTGTAATATCACTATCCAAATGCTTCTGCGGATATCTTACCGTTCAACGATCAATGGAAATCTCAATGCCGCTGACTAAGCCTTCCGTCAACGTCGAAATCGAGCTGCGCCCGTCCGTCACGACGCTCCTGGAGACGATCCGTTCCCAATACCCTGGCGTCCCATTTCTCGCCCTTGGCCAAACGGCGCTCTGGGATGAGCCGGTCAAAGCGGTCTGGCGCACGATCCTCGATCGTTACCTGCCGGGAGCCGCGCTGATCGGCGGCGTCCACGACACCGATTACTTCGCCAAAACCTCGGCGCACATCACAACCGAGGAAAAATTTGCGGTCCTGCGCCATGATGATGGCCGTACGCGTGACCTCTGGAGCGCGGCAGGGGAAATGTCTTCGCTCTTCGGAAGCGAAAGCGTCCCCTCCCGTCATGTGTACATGAAGTATGGAGTTCCGTTCGACTGGCTCGCGCGTCACGAACCCGGCGGAAAATCAGAACTGTACGAGACAATGACGGCGGCTTGGGGCTGGACCGGATTGGTGCACACCGAGCAGCACCACGCCATCGCCCACGACATCCCGATCTGCGACATTCTGCCCGCATTGCTGGAACAGATGGACCGCGCTTTTGCGGAAAGCATTTCCTGTCTGGACGACGCCGATCACCGAGCGTCCGCCGCAGCTCTTTGCGAGCGGATCAAAGACTGGACGCGATCCTTCGCCCAGCAGTGCGACGGAACCACCAGCCTTACCGATCTCTACCGAGACTTGCTCCCCAAACTTTACCAGCTTCTCTTACAGCGCCCGCCGATTGATTTCTCCACCACCACCACCACCCGCCTGCTGCGATTCTCTTCGGAAACCCATCAATTGCCGCGTTTTTCGGTTGTCGGGTTATTTCTGGATCCCAAAACCCGCGACGCCGCTACCCGCGCCTACAACGCCTGTGTGGCCGGCTCCGGCATTTATGATTTGGACAGCTTTGGGCCGGGCGCGATCCCGTTTGATCTGGTCGTCCCCGGTCATGGACGCGGCACCATCTGCGTCAACGGCGCGGATGTGACGCTGGAGTTTGGCGACAATCCCGCGACCCTGACATCCCCCACCCCCGTGCATGATCTTGAAACTCTGGCGAGGGTTATCGAAGAGGCATACGGCAGCCGAACAGTGCTCGTCGGCAAGGCCATCACTCTCATCAACATGCTCGCCGCCGAGCACCTGGTTGTCTTCCACGAAACGGCGTCCGGATACACAGGCGGCACGGCGGCGTTCAACGCCGCGCTCGCCAAAGCCGGCGTCCTCCAAGCCCTTTATCCGATCGTGCGCCTGGAGTACGGTACTTGGGACGCGCTCACGGACATTTCGTCCCCGGCGCGCCTGCGTCTGCCCGTGCACCTCGCCGCCGCCTACGGCGCGGAGACGGTCAGCGCTGCGGAGTTCGGCGCGCGCTGGCGCGACGTGGTCATGACGCAGAAGGAAAACCTGCGTGAGATCAAATCGCTGACAAAGATGCGTGACCTGCTGACGTATTTGGAGGCGAAAGAGCCGGGCGCCTGGAGCGCGCATCGCGCGGCTTACGAGCAGTCGCTGGCGGCGCTCGCCCAGAACGCCGCGCACAGTGAGGTGCTGCGACGCCGAGTAGAAGAACACCGTTCGGAAATGGTCTCGTGGAAGGAAGAACGCACTCGCTTGGAGGCGCGCATGGGGGACGATTGGCGCAAAAATAGCTTTCCGATCGTGCAGCGCCTCCGATATGAGACTCTTTCGGATACCGAGCGCGCACAGCTCGAAACGAAACTGAGCCGCGAGGCAGCCACACGCGCGCGCGCGTTCGAGGAGCCAATCGCCGTGGGACAGGAGCGTATTCACGCCACCTTACGCCTGATCGCCTCGTTCCGAAAGCAGAGACGTCTCTTAGAACGAAGCCCCGAGGCGCTGGCCGCGCGCGCGACATTGGAGCGGATCGCCGTCGAAGCCCAGCGAGCGCGCATGCGCCTCGTCCATAACGCCTTCTTTACCGTAGAGTCTCTGGAGCACACCAATCTGCGCCCAACGGCGTGGTGGTTTCCACTGGTTGACCCCAGCGGCGAATGGTTCGAGGGAATGGCCTCTCGTATCGAAGCGCGATTTGAATACGTGAATCCGTAAACTCCCGGCAAAAGATGGATGCAGACAACAAACAGAAAAAGGAGGACGCCAAAAGCGTCCTCCTTTTTCTTGTGATCTTTGTCAGTTGCAGCGCTGATTAGGCGGCGACTTGGCGGCGGCGGTAGAAGCACGCGCCCAGCAGGACAATTCCAACGCCGAACGCGGCGAACGCGGACGGTTCCGGAACGGGGTTTGTCGCGTTGCTGATGATCGCGTTGAAGCCCGTGGAGTCGAACTGGTAGTCGTTGTTCGGACCGTAACCGACCGTGAACCGGAGCTGGTCGCCAGCGTTCAGCAGCAGGAAAGCGTTCGAATAGCTGGGGCCGGACTGGAACGTCGTCACAAAGTCGTCAAACAGGAAGGTCGTGCCGTTGATGTTGACATGAACGTCTGTGCTCGTCGACTGGTATCCAGGCTTGCTTTGGCCAAAGAAATCCGCAGCGACGCTGTATGTTCCCGTCGTCGGCGCCGTGAAGATGATTTCACTCTTTTCACCGGTCGAACCAGGGTGCATTGTCAGTTCGTTGTCGCGTACAAAAACCGTCGTGTAAACGGTCTGATCGGCGCCAGTTCCATTGTGAGCGACATAGGGGAGGTCGCCGGGTTGTGTGGCGTGCCAGGCGTCCAGCAATCCGCCCTCAACATTGTTGAACTGGAATGTGCCGGTGTTTGAGCCTGCATAGCTCCAAACGCCATTCGGATTAGTGGTCGCGGAGAAGTCGTCGGCGGCGTTCCAGGTGGCGGCCTGAACCGGCGTGGCGACTGCCATCGCGGACAGCATAAGAGCTGTCAGAGCGAGAGGCGCATAACCTTTTTTCATTTGGGATAAGATCATTTCGTTTTCTTTCTAAAGACGGTCAAATCGTAGCGGTGCATTACGGCAATTATTCCATCGCCACTGAACTGCTTTGGCGCTGTAGATATAATATACTAACATTATACATGGCAAGCATGCAAATATTACGATTAAAACAAAAATAGACGCCAAGCAATTTGCCGTTGTGTTTTTGACTACGAATTAATAGGGATTAATGCACCATGTCAACGAAAAAGGCAGGTGGATTTCTCCACCTGCCTTTTCCCATTCAATTTCCGAAACGCCTTATCCGCGCGTCTTCGAGTTCTTTCGGCGCTGATCGGGGTTCAGCTCGCGCTTTCGCATCCGAATGTTCTTTGGCGTCACTTCCACCAATTCGTCCGGTCCGATGTATTCGATCGCCCGGTCCAGCGTCATAATCGTATGCGGGTTCAGGCGGGTGAAGGTTTCCTTCACCGACTGGCGCATACTGGTCAGGTGCTTGGTGCGGCAGACGTTGACTTCGAGGTCGGTATCGCGGGCGTTTTTGCCGACGATCATTCCCTCGTAGACTTCGATATTGTGCGGCAGGAAGAGAATTCCGCGCTCCTCGGCGTTTTGCAGGCCGAAGGTCGTGGTGATCCCCGATTCGCTCGCCAGCAGGCTGCCGTTTCGCTCCACGGTCATGTCGCCCATATAGGGAACGTAACCGCCAAAGAGCGAGTTCAGGACGCCCGTGCCGCGCGTTTCCGTAATCAACTGGTTTCGGAAGCCCAGCAGACCGCGCGTCGGCACTTTGAAGCGCATATGAACGGTCCCGTTGCCGGGAGACTTCATATCCAGCATCTCGCCCTTGCGGCGACCGAGCTGTTCGATCACGACGCCACTGTATTCCTCGGCGACATCGATCTCGACTTCTTCCAGCGGCTCCATCTTTTGGCCATTTTCCTCATGGAAGATAACCTCGGGCTGGGACACTTGAAGCTCGTAGCCTTCCCGGCGCATCGTTTCGATGAGAACGGCCAGATGAAGCTCGCCGCGTCCGGAGACGGTGAACTGGTCCGCTGTTTCCGAGTCTTCAACACGCAGCGCGACGTTGGTTTGCAGTTCCTTCATCAGCCGCTCGCGCAGCTTGCGTGATGTGGAGAACTGCCCTTCGCGGCCGGCCAGCGGCGACGTGTTGACGCCGAAGGTCATGCTGAGCGTGGGTTCGTCGATATTCATCAGCGGCAGCGCGACGGGATTTTCCCGCGACGCCACGGTCTCGCCGATGTTGACATCGGCCAGGCCTGAGATCGCGACGATCTCGCCGGCTTCCGCCTCATCGACTTCGACGCGGTTCAATCCCTGATAGATAAAGACCTGTGCGATCTTTCCAGGAACATGGTCGCCTTCGCGGTTGATGACCGTGATCGCCTGCCCCGTCCTGACGACGCCGGCGTTGACCTTACCGATGCCGATGCGGCCCTTGTAGTCATCGTAGTCCAGGGTTGTGATGCGCAGCTGCAGCGGCGCC
>NZ_JBDSQY010000060.1:0-4055 GCF_039929585.1 Capsulimonas sp. | reverse complement strand
TCTCCCAGAATTGGGAGAGGGGGCGGGGGGGTGAGGGCCGCCGAACTCCGTCCCATCCAGATTATCGACGCCGGCGCGGGCCGGATGCTGGATTTGCGCGTCGAAGTCCCCGTCGAGGATATGGCGAAACTGGGAGAGATCCAAGAGATCCCTAGCGGCCCGGCGTCGCAGGGCGATACGCGGACGAGTATTTGGCCGGCGATCCATCCCTTAATCTTGGATTTAATTAAGCAGCATCGTTCCACGCTGATCTTTGTGAACAGCCGAAGGCTCGCCGAGCGGCTGGCGGCGGCGCTCAATGAGCTGGCGGGGGAGGAGATCGTCCACGCGCACCATGGATCGATCGCGCGCGAACAGCGCATGATGATTGAAGACGAACTGAAGTCCGGACGATTGCCGGCGATGGTGGCGACATCATCGCTGGAACTAGGCATCGATATGGGCGCGATTGACTTGGTCATCCAAGTGGAAGCGCCGCCAAGCGTTTCCAGCGCTTTGCAGCGAATTGGTCGCGCGGGGCATCATGTGGGCGGTTTGAGCAAGGGCGTCATTCTGCCCAAGTATCGGGGCGACCTCTTGGCGTGCGCGGCGCTGACGGATCGGATGATTCAGGGCGCCGTCGAGCAAATGCGCTATCCGCGCAACCCTTTGGATGTACTCGCGCAGCAGATCGTGGCGATGGTCGCGATGGAAGACTGGCGCGTCGACGATCTGGAGCGGGTGATCCGAAGAAGCGCGCCGTTCGCGGAGCTGCCGCGCACGATGTTTATCGAAGTGCTGGACATGCTCAGTGGCCGCTATCCGTCGGATGATTTCGCCGAACTGCGACCGCGCATCACATGGGACCGGATCAACAATACGCTGCACAGCCGCGAGGGCGCGAAGCGCATCGCCATTACCAATGGCGGTACGATCCCGGATCGTGGCCTGTACGGCGTCTTTCTTTTGGGGGCCGAGAAGGGCAAGGGGCGTGTCGGCGAGCTGGACGAGGAGATGGTCTTTGAGAGCAAGACCGGCGATGTTTTTCTGCTGGGCGCCAGCTCATGGCGGATTGAAGAGATCACGCATGACCGCGTGATTGTCTCGCCCGCGCCGGGCGTCCCCGGGAAGATGCCGTTTTGGCATGGCGAGTCAGCAGGGCGGCCTTTAGAGTTCGGCCGCGCCATCGGCGCGCTGACACGAACGCTACGTAGTCTGTCCGACGAAGATGCGACGACGCTGCTTGTCGAAAAGCATATGCTCGATGCGCTGGCGGCCAAAAATCTCATCCAATATCTGCGCGATCAAGAAGAAGCGGCGGGCGCGGTTCCTGACGACAAGACTATCGTCATTGAATCGTACAAAGACGACATGGGCGACTGGCGCGTCTGTATCCTCAGTCCCTTTGGCTCCAAAGTCCACGCGCCGTGGGCGATGGCGATCGGGGCTATTGTCCGCGAGATGACCGATTACGAGATTGATGTCCTCTGGACGGATGACGGCATCGTTGTGCGCTTCCCCGAGGCCGATGAGCCGCCCAGCGCCGAGACCGTGCTTCCCGATCCCGAAGAGATCGAAGACTTAGTCGTGCGTCAATTGGGCGCGGGCGGCGCCGCGCGTCAGGCGGGTCAGGGCGCCCCCGCCGTCGCGCTGTTCGCCTCCCGGTTCCGTGAGAACGCGGCCCGCGCTTTGCTGCTCCCGCGCAAGTTTCCCGGACAGCGTGCGCCGCTCTGGCAGCAGCGCAAGCGCTCCGCCGAGCTGCTGCAAGCGACGATCAAGTATGGCGGCTTTCCAATCATCTTAGAGACTTATCGCGAATGCCTGCGCGATGTCTTCGACATGCCCGCACTCCAAGAACTGCTGAGCGACATCCGCACCCGCGCCGTGCGCGTCGTGACTGTGACCACGCGCACGCCGTCGCCGTTTGCGTCGGCGCTGATGTTCAATTACGTCGCGAACTTTATCTATGAAGGCGACGCGCCGCTCGCCGAACGGCGCGCCCAGGCGCTCAGCGTCGATCCCTCGCAGCTGCGCGAACTGCTCGGCGAAATCGAACTGCGTGAGCTTCTGGACGCCAATTCGCTCACGGAACTTGAGCTTTATCTGGCGCATCTGACGCCCGAGCGCGCCGCGCGTCATGCCGATGGCCTCAACGATCTGTTCATCCGTCTAGGCGATCTGTCCCGCGCGGAGATTGAAGCGCGCGTTACGGACAAGGCGCTCGTGGACCCATGGCTCAGTCAATTGGAGCGCGACCGTCGTGTGATTCCCATCCCCATTGCAGGAGAGACACGCTGGATCGCCGCAGAGGACGCTGGCAAGTACCGGGACGCTCTCGGCATTCCCCCGCCGCCCGGTCTGCCCGAAGCCTTTTTAGAGTACACCCGCGATCCCTTAGGCGATCTCGTCTCACGCTACAGCCGCACACACGGACCCTTCCAGACCGCCGACATCGCGCGGCGCTACGCCATTGGCGTCGCGCCCGTCGCCGCGATTCTCAATCGTATGGCGTCATCGGGAAAGATCGTTGAGGGCGAGTTCCGGCCCGGCGGAACGGGTGAAGAATGGTGTGACTCCGGCGTGCTGCGCGCCCTGCGCCAGAAATCGCTCGCGCGTCTGCGTCACGAAGTCGAACCCGTGGATCAAAGCGCACTTGGACGTCTTTACGTCCAGTGGCAAGGCGTCGCGGAACCAAAACGCGGCCCGAACGCCACATTCCAGGCGATCAGTCAGCTCCAAGGATCGAGCATTCCCGTCTCAATCTTAGAAACCCAGATTCTCCCGATACGTATTGCCGGCTACGACTCGCGCGCCTTAGATGAACTGATGGCCTCCGGAGCGATCTTCTGGATCGGCTGCGAGTCTCTCGGTCAGCACGACGGACGCATCAGCTTTTACTTAGCCGACGACGCGCCGTATTTACTCGGTGGTCAGCCCCCATCCGAAGACCGACCGTCGTCCGAAATGCACGACAAGATCCGTGCGCACTTAGCCGCGCGAGGCGCGTCGTTCTTCCCGCAGCTTCTCCAGGCCGTCGGCTCGTTTCCCCCGGATGTCCTCGCCGCGCTCTGGGATTTAGTGTGGGCCGGCGAAGTCACCAACGACTCGCTGCACGCCCTGCGCGCCTACGCCCACCCGCACCGCGCGGGCCGTCCGCAGCGCCAGGAGCGCCCGCAGCGGCCGGGACGCGGCTACGCCGGCACGGGCCGCGCCCTGCGCCCTGGGAGTCGTCTCGGAGCCTCCGCCGGCAGCGTCGCGACACCCGCCGAAGCCGCCGGCCGCTGGTCGCTCGTCAGCAGTTTGATCTACGACGATCCGACGCCCACCGAGCGCCTCGCCGCCCACACAAATCTCTTACTTGACCGCTACGGCCTCGTCACCCGCGAAGCTGTCCAGGCCGAAGGCATTCCCGGCGGCTTTAGCAGCGTCTATGGCGTTCTGAAAGCCATGGAGGATGCCGGCGCCGTGCGGCGCGGCTACTTTGTCGCCGGCCTCGGCGCCACCCAATTCGCCCTCCCCGGCGCCGTGGATCGCCTACGCGGTCTCCGTGAATCCGAAGACCAGCCGCAAACCGTCTTTCTCAGCGCCGTCGATCCCGCCAATCCCTACGGCGGCGCGCTGCCCTGGCCCGAAGTCACCGAAGGCCGCAAACCCATGCGCATCGCCGGCGCCGTCGTGATCCTCGTGGACGGCGCCCTCGCCGCCTGGCTCCCGAAAAGCGAGCGCCAAATGACGATCTTTCTGGACAACGTCCCCGAACGCGACCCCAGCACAGTCGCCCTCGAAATCGCCCGCGCCCTCGCCGGTGAAGTCGGCAACGGTCGAAGGCGCGCAGTTTTGATCGAAGAAGTCAACGGCGCGCACCCGCGCGAGACAGCGATGGCGGCGGCATTTATTGAGGAGGGATATGTGGCGTCGGCGCAGGGGTATTTGAAGAGGGTTTGAAGATTTTAGTGACCTAACCCCGCGCTTCGCGCGACCCTTCCCCAGCAAGCCGCTTCGCGGGGGGAAGGGTTAAGAATTAGGATTTATAAATGCTGGCCTTGCAGAGATCGGCCCTCCGCCCCAATTCTGGG
>NZ_JBDSQY010000059.1:0-5175 GCF_039929585.1 Capsulimonas sp. | reverse complement strand
AGCGTTATCTATTACTCCGCCGCAGCCGCGCGGGCGGCCGCGCCCGATGTCGCGCGCATTGCCGACGTCGAAGGCTTCGACGCCCACGGCGCCGCCGCGCTGCTGCGCGCGTCCGACAGTCCAAAGGAACAATCGTGATCACTCTCTCCCCCCGCGCCGAAGAGCTGCGGCCGCAGCTCAAAGCCATTCTCTTTGATATGGACGGCGTGCTGCTCGACATCACCCAGTCCATCCGGATCGCCAACATCCTGGCCGTCCCATTCTATCTGCGCAACCGTCTCGGCTGGCCGGTCGGCGACGACTTGATTACTTCCGAGGACATTGAGAAGTTTAAAAATGCCGGAGGATTTAACGACGACCGCGATCTGACTTGCGCCATCGTACTACATTACATCGTGCGCGGTCATGAGAACCCGGACGCCTCCCCGGAAACGCTCAGCGTCCTGCAGCCGACCTTAACCCGTTTCGCCGCGCGCATCGCGCAGCGCGGCGGCGGACTGAAGGCGGCGGAGGAAATCTCGCTGGAGCATTTCACCCGCGAGGATAAGTTCGCGATCGAGATCCATTATCGCAAGAAGGAGATCGCCCAGGCGTTCCTGGAGATCTTCGCTGGCGAGCATAGCGAGCGGCTTTACGGCAAACCGGCGGTGAATTACACGGGACCGGGATTGATCAACAACGACAAAGTCATCGTCGACACCACGCTCATCCCGCCCGGTTATGCGCTGGGGATTGTCAGCGGCCGCAGCTGGGAGGAAGCCCAGTTTGGCCTGGAGCTGGCGGGACTGACCGAGGCGATCCCGGAAGCGTATCGCATCACGCAAAAAGACGGCTTCTATAAGCCCGACATGCGCGGCCTTCGCCTGCTTCTGGAGCGGATGGGCGGCGTCCCGGCGATCTATATCGGCGACACGCTCGACGATCACAAAACCGTCGCCCGCCTGCTCGCAAAGATCCCCGGCGCTCCTGTGCTCTCGGCTCTTGTCATGAGCGGCCCGATGGGCGCAGCCAATCTCGGCCTGTTCAAACGCTCCGGCGCGGACATCATCGCCCAGGACGTCAACGAAATTCTGCGTTGGATCGCCGGCGCATAGCGTCCGGCATTTATCGACAACAATCCATATATTGTCCGCGTTCAAGGAGTGAAGGATGCAGTACGGTTCGATTGCTGGGCTTGCAAAGCCCGTCTCGCGTTTGATCCATGGGGCGATCGCGCTAGACAATGAGACCGCCGAGCGCGAGTTTCCGCTGCTCGACAAAATTTTCGAGTACGGCTGCAACACGTTCGATACGGCATATATCTATGGCGGCGGACAGACCGACGTTCAGCTGGGTCGCTGGATCCGCGAACGCGGGATCCGTGATAAGGTCGTGATCCTCGCCAAGGGCGCGCACCCCGACGCGCAGGGCGCCAAGGTCACCCCCGAAGGCGTCACTTCGGACCTGAACGAAACCCTGAGCCGGATGCAGCTAGACAATGTCGATCTTTATGTCCTGCACCGGGACGATCCGTCCGTTCCAGTCGGCCCCATTGTCGAAATCCTGAACGAACATTTGAAGGCCGGCAAGATCAGCGCCTTTGGCGGCTCCAACTGGACGCACGAGCGCATCCGGGAAGCCAACGAATACGCCCTCGCGCATGGCCTCGTTCCCTTCACCGCTACGAACCCCAACTACAGCCTCGCCGCGCAGATCGTTCCGCCCTGGGAAGGCTGCGTCACGATCAGCGGTCCCGAAAACGCCGAGGCGCGCGCTTGGTACGCCGAGCAAAAGATTGCGGTGCTGGCCTGGTCCAGCCTCGCCAGCGGCTTCTTTTCCGGACGCATCAGCCGCAGCTCGCTCAATCCACCCTCGGAACTGGGCGGAACACAGCAGTTCCTAAATGAGACCTGTCGGCGCAGTTACTGCTCGGAAGAGAACTTCGAGCGTCTGGACCGCGTGAAACAGCTCGCGCATGACAACGGGGCCACTATTCCGCAGGTCGCGCTGGCGTATATCTTCCATTCTCCCATGAACGTCTTCGCCCTGACCGCCTGCGCCAACGCGAACGAATTTCTATCGAATATCGACGCGCTCGACCTGACCCTGTCCCAGGCGGAAGTCGCCTGGCTAGACAACGGAACACCGATCTCTTAGCCGACGGCCGCGCTCTTTGAACGCGGCCAAATGAGGAGCCTCTCAGTGAATGTCAAGACACTCGGTCTCGCCGCCTGCGCCCTGCTGAGCGGAGCCAGCCTGCTCGCCCCCGCCGCGCGCGCGAACGACGGGATCTTCCCCCCAGCGCCCGCTGCGAAAAAGGCGATTGACTTCGACAACCGTGGATTTATCATCAACGGGAAGCGCACGTTCATCGCCTCCGCCGGCATGGAGTACGCACGCATCCCGCGCGCGCTCTGGCGAGACCGTTTGCTGCGCTTCAAGCGCGCCGGCATGAATTGCGTCGAGGTCTATAACTTCTGGGACTTCCATGAACCGCAGGAAGGCAAGTTTGACTTCTCCGGCGACGCCGATCTGGACGCATTCTTCAAGCTCGTGAAGTCGCTCGATATGTACGCCATCGCACGCCCTGGCCCGTACTATTGCGCGGAATGGGACTCCGGCGGCTACCCGATCTGGCTGCGCAATAAGCCCGGAGTCCGCGTCCGCGAAGATAACCCCGAGTTTGAAAAATACGCCGACCGATTCTACGACAAGATGATCCCGATCATTGCCGCCAACCAGGTCAACCGGGGCGGCAGCGTCATCCTGGTGCAATTGGAGAACGAGCATCCCCAGGGCTGGGGAACGGAAATGCCCAATGCTTATTTTAAGCACTTGCAGAGCAAGGCGCTCTCGCTGGGCCTGGAAGTCCCCTATTTCTTCAGCGGCCTGCATCATGGCAGCGATCCCGCCGGCGATCAGCCATGGGACGAAACCGGCAAAATCAATCCGTGGATGACGACGGAGTTCTGGTCGATCTGGTACGACCGCTACGGCCAGGACCTGAAGGCCGCGAACGATTACGACCGGCGCACGATGAAGATCCTGGCGTTTGGCGGCAACGGCTATAACTATTACATGATGCACGGCGGCACGAACTTCGCCTATTGGAACAACGACGAGGACGCCGCAAGCTACGACTACGGCGCGGCCGTCGGCCAGGGCGGAGACTTGCGCTCGATCTATTACCGCAACAAACGGGCGGCCTGGTTCGCGCGCAGCTTCCAGACCATTTTGGAAACGAGCACAAGCGCCAACGCCGACTACTCGGGCGCCGCGAGCAGCCCGGATGTGAAGGCGTTCGCGCGCCGAAGCCCGGCGGGTACGATCTTATTCCTGGACAATCCTGGAACGTCTCCCGTTCAGACGACGATCGGCGGTCCGAATGGGGCGAACGAGCCGGCGCTCGGCTCCATCACGCTGGAGCCTGGCGAGATCGCAGGGTTCGTGCGGGATTATGAAATCGCGCCTGGCGTCACGATTACGCGCGCGGCGACGCGCATTATGGGGATCGTTTCCCAGGACGACACCACGACTCTCGTCATTCACGGTCAGCCGGGCTCCATGGGCCAGCTGCTGCTGAAAACCGAATCGCCGGCATCGATCGCCGCCGGCGCGTCCGACCTGAAGACAGTCGACAACAACACGCTGACGCTGAACGCCAAGTTCCCGCAGACCGGGGTAGACGAATACACCTTCGCGGTGGGCTCTCACCGTGTGCGGATCCTTGCCGTCAGCACCGCGCGCGCCGACCGGACCTGGTTTGTGGAAGCGGGCGGCAAAAACTACGTCGTCAGCGGCCCTGAGTACGTTTCGGAAGCCACCACCCAAAACGGCCGCCTCCACCTAACTTACGAAAAGCCCTGGATCCCGATCCCCGAAGCGGACCCAAGTTTCGAGACAGTCATCTATAGTGGGGAAAGCACGCCGCAGCGCTTCCCCGCCAAGGATTATATGGCGAAACGGAAGACGACGCTCGACCTGAGCAAGTGGGAAGCGAAAAGCGGAGCCGATGAAGCCGCTGTCAATTATAATGACGCGGCCTGGATGACCGGCTCCACCCCGCCGCAAATGGGGGCGGACAACGACATTACGGCAAACGCCTGGTACCGCAGCACGATCACGGTCGCCAAAACAGGGGACTACACGATCAAGATTGACTCGGTGGCGGATCGCTGGCAGCCGTTCGTGGACGGTTCCCCCGTCGGATCAGAGTTCATACACGGCGCCGCCGTAAATGTCCATCTGACGGCAGGTCAGCACAAGTTCGCCGCCTTTACCGCGCACGACGGCCGGCAGAAAATGGTCAACTACCTCGGCCCGATCACCAACCTTTCTCCCAAGGGCCTTTATGGCGCGGCGAACCTCGTCCAGCAGGCCGGGGGCGCCGCAGTTCTGAATCAGTGGCGCGTGACGACAGCCGACAGTCACACCACGCCGCCGGCCCCGGACGCCGCAGGCTGGAGCGATTACACCCTCGGGCAGGATCCATTTGACAAACAGAAGGGGTTCGTTTGGCTGCAGACAACGCTGCCGTCAACCGCTGCGGACGTCAAATATCATGGCGTCACGTTCCCCGCTGTCGATGACAACGCGACGGTCTTCCTCAACGGTAAAAAACTCGCGACGCATGAAGGCTGGAACGAGCTGTTCACCGTTGATCTGAGCAGCGCCTGGAACGACGCCGGTCCGAACGTACTTTCCGTGCTTGTCGAGAATACGGCCAATACGGGCGGCATGAACGATGCACCGCAGCTAACCAGCATCATCTTCCAGCAGCCCATCACCGGCTGGAAACTGCGCGGCGGCCCCGGCGATCCTCTCACCGCGAAAGGCTGGCAGGCGTATCAGAAATCCGAGATCAACGTCCCGCGCTTCTATCGCGCCAAGATTTCAGCGCCATCCGGCGTGGGTGCAGGCCAAGTGTGGCGCGTTATCCCCAAGGGACTCTCACATGGCTCAGTTTGGGTCAACGGGCATAACCTGGGGCGATATCCCGAGAAGGTCCCTATCGATGGCCTGTACATCCCGAACAACTGGCTCAAGTCCGGCGACAACTCACTGGTGATCTACGACGAGAGCGGCAATGCGCCCGATCAAGTCGAGGTTCAAGTTGAGGCAAACGCCAGCCGCGATCTGCTGACGATTGAGGCAAAGGCATAAGAGAAGCCCTCACCCTCGGTCCCTCTCCCGGAG
>NZ_JBDSQY010000058.1:0-22765 GCF_039929585.1 Capsulimonas sp. | reverse complement strand
TAGTCCGAATACAGATCCAAGAGTGGTTTATTCATGGAACCCGAGACTCCTCAGTGGAATATTCGATTACTACCCAAACCCGAGACAAGACCAACGCAACAGACGAGGCTGCGTAACATCAGTTATTCAGGGGATCGGTCAGCAGAGGCTTCCAGTGAAATGGGGTTCCACTTTCTACTCGAAAGTCGCCCACGCCGTTGGAATCGTACACACAGATGTCCGTCATCTGATAATCGGCGCCCAGATCGACAAAGGCCGTCAATGGATAGTAAAGCTTATCCACACCCTCCGACCACGTCGTTTTCGGCTGCGCCTTGCTTCCGGCGCGCGGGTCTCCGGCCAGATCCTGCTCGTCAAACAGAGCGAAGGCGTTTCCATGAGCGCCTTCATTGACGACCATCGCGGGCCGTATCGAGATCTTGCCGTTTGCAGCGGTTGTCCCGGCGGGAGCAGGGGCAAGCGACTTCGTCTGCGCGGCGCAGCTGGAACAAGCGGCGCCTAAGAGAGCAAAGAACGCAAACGGACGCCATTGTGGCCATTTTCTCATGAAACCCAGGATTCCTTTGTAATCGAAGCGCTTTGATTTTTAAACACTATAAATCAAAGCGCTTCGATTGTCAACCCATTGATGAAAATGGCCGCGCGTTCCGCACATTGCGATCCTATGAGAGGATCGCAATGTGCGCCGATCGGAAAAACAGCGTTTAGGGGAATCCGATCACCGGATTGCCATAGAACGCCAGTGACTTATAATTGGCGATGCTGGCCTTGCCGTCCTGGCTCAGATCGGTCGTCACGGGGATGAGAGTGACTCCCAGTCCCATTTTATTCTGCGAAGCCAGACCATTGTCGACCAGAACACCGTCGGGCCCGATCGTGAACTTCGCGCTGCGAGCCAGTTTTCCGCCGCGCAGCACTTTCACCTCGTAATCCCCCGGATGCTTGTCCAAAAAGAACATGCTGTCGTAGCTGCTGGCGCTATCTCCGTTGCGCCCTTTGGACACGCTGGAGAAATAGAAGGTGCAGCGCGACCATGTCAACTCCGGTTTTGTCGTACCCGGCTGAACGACAATCGGCGACGACACATTTCCCGCCGATTTCGTGCTGCTGATCTGCTTGCCGTTGTAATACAGATATCCGGCCAGCGTATCGGTATCCAGGGCCACGCGGAACCACATCTTCACGATCAATTGAGGCGCCTCGGCGTTTGCCGGATTGTCGTCAAAAGACATTTGACCGATGGGAAGCGTCCAATCATGGTTGACAAAATAGTCCGCCTGGCGGACTTCATTGGGGGCGCTGCCGTAGTGAAACTTTCCGACTTCGAACTTCCCAGTGTAAAGGGATTTGTTGACGCCGCTGAGAGCATTCGTCAGCACGATGTTCAGCGTAAAAACGCCAGTCATCGTCGTGGCTTGCTTTTCCATCTCAATGCCGTCAAGGGTAAAACTTTGGAATGAATCGGCGGCGGTCTCGTCGGTTCTGAGATCGCGACTGATCCACTTGGCGCCGCCGGGCTTGGTAAACTTCACAGTGATTTGACTGCCGCCCTCAAGAGGGCCTTGCACGTTGAAGTTCAGCTTGGGAACCCAGCTTCCCGTGAGGTATTGGGGCTCCTTGGCGGTGGGAGTGGGCCAGTACACCAAATAGTGCTGGGTGTTGAGGCGAACACTGGATTTGTAGACGTAAGGGCCAGGTAGATCATCCGCAAGCGCAAGCGCCGGAAAGGCCAGCGCGAGAATCAGCAGGAACAGTAGTCGGATTCTCAAGAAATTCCCTCCAGATTTTGTGTGCGTCCACTTGTTTGTAGCGCGGCTAACAACCAAGCAGATTATCCACAAAAACAGGAGAAAATAAGCTTTTTGGATCGCGACGGAAATTATAGGAGGCGGCGTTCGACGAGATCGACGCGATGATGCGCCGTCCGCTTGGCTCGCGCGTGCCGCACGAGAAGTGCTCGGCGGCGATTGCCTCCCAATATCAGAACGTCACTCAGGGCGACATAGTCTTTAGGCGGCTCTCATTTTGACCGGCGAAATGCCCTGCTCCAGCATCAGAATCCGCTCGGCGACCTGAAGGCGCGCGATCAGATCCGAACGGTCCAGCGGCTTCGTCAAAAAGACGTCGGCGCCGGCGTTCAGTCCCTGAACGCGGTCTTCCCGCGTCTGCTTCGCGGTCAGCAGGATAACGCAGGTATAGGGGACGTTTTTGCGCGCCCGGATGTTGCGGCACAGCTCGATGCCGTCCATCTCCGGCATCATCCAGTCGGTGATGACAATGGCGAATGTTTCGGCTTGCAGCGCGGCCCACGCCTGGACGCCGTTAGGGACAGCAGTCACCTGATGTCCAAGCCCTTCTAGGATCGTGCGCAGCGCGCGCATCGAAACAGGATCGTCTTCAGCAATAATGATTTTCATAATTCTTCCCACCAATATTTTCGGAGAAAACCTCGTAAATGTTCAGTACTATTTTGCGCTCAGGGCGCTAACCGACTCGATCCGCTCTTGCAGATAATCCATCACGAGATCCATTTCCACCTGAATTTTGCCGGCTAGACCCGCTGCCCCGACAGCATCTTCCTCCACTGCCAGCGCTTCCCACTCCTGACACCGATCCGCGAGACGGACCGCGCCGATCGCCGAGGACGCTCCCTTCAGCGTATGCGCCCAATGCTGCAAGCCCATGAAATCCTCAATCTCATGCATCATCACACAGCGCAGGTGCATTTTCGGGGCGGATTCGAAGAACTCCACCAGCATTTCGCGTTCAAAGCTCATATCGCCTCCGCATAGATTTTTCAGACGCGAAGGATCCAGGATATCCTCAGTGATTTCCGCAAAGAAGTCATCGGATTCCACAGGCGCTGAGGAGACGGCGCACCCAGTCAAATGGCGGTTCAAAGCGCAGTAAAGGTCCGGCGCATTGATCGGCTTCGTGATATAATCATCCATGCCCGCCTCAATGCACCGATCCCGATCGCCGCTCATCGCGTGAGCGGTCATGGCGATGATCGGCGTGCGTGACCGGCCCGATTCGCGCTCCCAGGCGCGAATGGCGGCGGTGGCGGCAAGACCGTCCATGCCGGGCATCTGCACATCCATCAGGATCAGATCGAATGTATCCGACTGTACGGCCGCGACGGCTTCCGCGCCATGGTTCGCGATTGTGAGACCCGCGAGATCGTATCCCGCCTGTTCTAACAAACGGCGCGCCACTTTCTGATTGATGGGGGTGTCCTCTGTCAGCAGGATACGCGCCGACCTTGCGGCGTCCTCCAGCCGCGTCTCCGCCGGGCGCTCTGCGTCCCGGCGGTCAGCCGATTCACCGCTGCCGAAGAGGAGCGAAAGCGTCTGGAACAGATCGGATTGACGCAGCGGCTTGCGCACACGCGCCGCAAACAGACCGGCGTCCTCTTCCTGACTTCGCACCTCACGACCTGCGAGCAGGATGACTGGCACATCCGCCAGGCTCGCCCGCATCTTCAAACGCCGCGCGGCGCCTCCGCCAAGCTCTGCATCGACCAGGACCGCATCCACGCCGTCTCGCAAATCGCCGGACAGCATCGCCAGCGCGCCCGCTTCATCGGCAGCCTCACTCGCTTCGCATCCCCATGCCCGCAGCAGGGAACTCACATTACGACGGCATTCCCCGCTTTCATCCACTGTCAGTACGCGCAGCGGCGGCAAAACTCTCGGAAGCCGCGCCGTATGCTGTCCGGTAACTTGCTTTTCAAAGGTCAGCGTAAAGAAGAAGGTGCTCCCCTGCCCTTCCTCGCTTTCAACCCCCAGTGTGCCGCCCATTAGCTCCACCAGCTGCCGGCAGATCGTCAATCCCAGCCCTGTTCCGCCATACTTTCGCGTCGTCGAACCGTCCGCCTGCGTGAAGCTTTCAAAAATCGCTTCCTGGCGCGCCTTGGGAATTCCGATCCCATTGTCACGCACGAAGATACGCCACTGGGCCTCGGCGGCGTTTTCAGAAATCAGCTCAGCGCCGAGCACGACTTCCCCGCCCTCATCCGTAAACTTGACGGCGTTGCTCAAAAGGTTCGTCGCCACCTGCCGCAGACGGCTGGGATCGCCCATCAGGCGGCCTGCTCCAAACGTCGGAGCGAACGACATTGGCGGCAGCGAACAAACCAGCTCCTGGCCTTTTTCCGCCCCCTTGGCGGACATCAGCACCGCGACATCCTCCAAAAGATCGTGCAGCGTAAACTCGACCGCCTCAATCGTCATTTTGCCCGCCTCGATCTTGCTGAAATCGAGGATATCGTTGATAACGGTCATCAGGGCGTCGGCGCATTGCTTGACAGTGCGCGCACAGTCGTATTGCCCCTCGTCCAGCGGCGTTCCGAGCAGCACGTCGATCATGCCGATGACGCCGTTCATCGGCGTGCGGATCTCGTGGCTCATGTTGGCGAGGAACTCGGACTTCAGTCGGGCGGCGGCGAGTGCGGCGTCGCGCGCTTCGGCCAGTTCCCAGTTGCGCCATTCCAATTCGAACGCCGTATCCGCAAGCTCCTGCTGGGCCTGTCTTTGATCGGTAATATCGCGAGCGATCGACGACACTCCGATAGGCTCGCCTTCCGCATTTTTGATCAACGAAATACTGACGGAGGTATCGACGACACGCTCGTCCTTTGCAATACGCGCCGTTTCGAAACTGCTAATAGACTCCATACGCATTAAGCGCTCTATCAGTGACGGCTCTCCCTCGGTTGACTGGTCGGGGGGAACCAGCACGCCGAATTTCTGTCCGATGGCTTCCTCCGCCCTGTAGCCGTAGAGACGCTCGGCGCCCGGGTTCCAACTGACGATCACATCTTCCAACGTCTTGCCGATAATGGCGTCGTCGGACGCCTCGACAATAGCGGCCAATTGGCGCACGCCTTCTTCGGCGAGCTTGCGCTCCGTGATATCCATTACAGAGCCTTCGAAGTAAGCAATTTCGCCGTTCGCACTATGAATTGCCCGCGCGGATTTCGTCATCCAGCCCAGCGAGCCATCTTTGCGGCGGAATTGAATAACGAAATCGTTGACGACTCCATCAGCAATCAATTGATACATCAACTCATGTCGCTGAGCAGGATAGACGTAGAGATCACGCCCAACATCCGTCACATTAGCGATCAGTTCCTCCGGGGTCTCATATCCGACGATACGTGCGAATGCCGGGTTAACGCTAATAAAGCGACCGTCCGGTGTCGATTGGAAGATGCCCTCTACGGCGTTTTCAAAGATCGACCGAAACTTCAGCTCAGCCTGGCGCAGTGCTTCCTCTTCCTGACGGCGGCGAGAAACATCCGCCGCAAGCACCAGGAAGCCCATGTTTCCGCCTGAGGCTTCGGTGATAGGATTGATACTGATTCCCAGAATACTTTCCGAGCCGTCGCCTCTCACATAGCCGACATCGTCCAGACGGACAACTTGCGACGTCGCCCTGCAGTCACGCACCGCTCGCATGACCTCGATCCAATCCCATAGCACTCCGCACTGCGCAAACGGCTTGCCCATCACGTCCACGCTTGCCTTGCCGAAGAGACGGGCCGCTGCGGCGCTCCACGCCGTGATAACGCCATTTTCATCCACACCGATCAAGACAGACGGCAGAGAGGCAAGCAAATGCTCCGTTTGGAGCACGACACGGCGAAGCTCCTGCTCCGTGGTGCGCCGCAGCGTGATGTCGTTGGCAATGGCGATCAGGCCGGTAATTCGCCCGTCCGAATCCGTCGTCGTTCGTCCATGCATCTCGTAACAGATACCCTGCAACTCGCCGATCCATGAGTTCATTTCGCCCTTCAAAGCATGCGTGACGCAATCGCGCAGTTCCGGCGCTTCGCTCAGCACTTCCAGATAGGATCGGCCGATCATGAACTCTGGATTTAAACCCATGGAGCATGCGCCGGCTCCGTCCAGCAGCGTGTACACGCCATTCTCATCGAGTGCGAAGATCACGCCGGGCATATATTTGGTGACGGCGGAAAATCGTTCGTTCGCTTCCCGCTCCCGCAAGTAGCTTGCCGCCAGATCCTCGGAGCGCAGGCGCAGATCCATTTCACGCATCGCCATCGCCGCCATATCCGCCAGGCTTTCCCTCTGCACATTGGTAAACACCCGAGGCTTTGTATCAATCAAGCACAGGGTTCCTAAATTCAAACCGTCGGCAGTAATCAGGGGGGCTCCGGCATAGAACCGCAGCTTAGGATCGTTCACAACCAGCGGATTTTCCGCAAAGCGGGGATCGAGCAGGGCGTTTTCCACCACCATTACGTCCGGTGAGAGGATGGCGTGAGCACAGAAGGCGATATCGCGGTCTATCTCACACACATCGACGCCGTGATGGGATTTTAGCCACTGGCGCTCCTCACCGACGAGGCTGATCAAGACGATCGGCATATCAAAGATACGGGCCGCGAGCGCCGTGATTCGATCGAAGGAAGTTTCAGCGGACGTGCCCAGGATTCGATACTGGCTCAGCGCCTGAAGGCGCGCTTCTTCATTTTCGGGGATCGGATAGGCCATGAGAATTTCCAGTCATCCACAATCTACGCGCGCTCCAAGCGCGACTCTCGCTGAAAATTGTCGGCATGTAAGACATTCGCTCATTAGGTCAAATTGACAGCTTGGCGATCCCCGAAAAAGCCGCTCTAGATACCGTAGCCAGGCACCGATAATGGCTTCAGCACGGCGACGCCGGCGAACTATTTTAGAAACAGAGGACTACCGCCCCCATGCCAACCGTGAAAAAGAGCATTGCGTACCGCAGGCGCGGCGCCGCCGCCACATTAACATTGAACGGCAGCATCGGCATGTTTGAAGCCGAGGCCTTTCATGAAAGCGCAAGCAAGGCGCTGGCCGACACGCCTGCGAAGACCGTGACAATCGACCTGGCGGGGGCGGAACGGCTGGACATTTCCGCCCTGCAAATTCTGCACGCACTGCGCCGGGATCTCGCCCAAAATGGACGCGCCACGGTCATTTCAGAGCCGACGGAACGGACGCTGGCGGACGCCATCGCGGCGGGTATGCCCCTATGAGATTTTTCCCATTCAAACAAAAGCAGCCTGAGGCTGCTCTCGACGCGCCAATCGCTGCAAGCAACGCCTCACTGGAAGCGCGTATCGAAGACGCCGAGGCGCTCGCCGCCGAACAGTCGAGCCTGCTGGAGGAGCGTGAGAATCAGATCGCCTTTCTGAAGATGCAGCTCAGCGCCGCTGAGGCAGACGCCGCCGAGCAGCGCCAGATCGCCGATCAGGCCGCCGCAGCATTGAACGACGCCGAGGAAGAGAGAAGGCGCATTACGGATCAGGTCGCCGAATTGGCCGACAATCTCGCCGGACAAGTCGTGACGGCGCTTTCCGAAGCCGAGCAGGCAGTGTCCGCCGCGATTGGATCATTCCTGCAGATCTCTGCGGACTCCGACGAAGCGGCCGCCAGTGCTCAGTCGGTCGCCGGCTCGGACAACAAGGGCAGCGTCACGCAGATCGCGTCGCAGGCGACAGATGTCATGGGCGGCTTTGTGGAGGGCATGCTCAGCACCGCCCGCCAGATTTCCCGCACCGCCAAGCAGATCCAGTCGCTGACGGAAGTCTCCACCCATCTGCGCAAACTGCTGGACGACATTGAAGTGATCGCCGACCAGACCGTGCTTCTGGCTTTCAACGCTTCCATCGAAGCAGCGCGCGCCGGCCAGGCGGGCCTCGGCTTCTCCGTCATCGCCGGCGAAGTGCGCAAACTTTCCGAACGCAGTCGAAAGGCAACTGACAGAATGCGCGTCCTCACGAATCAAGTCAGTGAGGATAGTGGAACGATTTTCGATTCTCTGGGGATTGCCGCGGAACACAGTCTGGAAAAGAGCTGTTCGGCGCAGATCGCCATCAACGATCTGCTCGATATGATCCAGTCGGCGGATGAAGTGACCCAGGCCGCCGTCTCGGATCTCGGAGAGCGCAGCATGAAGGTCAGCCAGGACATCGGTAAGATCGTCATCGCGTTCCAGTTCCATGACTTGTTGCGCCAGCGATTGGAGCACGTTGCGGACCCGCTCTGCCGAATGCGCGATATGCTGCGCGGCGAGTACGGCGAAAGTGAAGAACAGCACGCGACTCTTGCCTATGCGGTCGGGCAGAACACCTTTATGGCCCAGGCCGTGGGCGCGGCGCCAACGCTCCAAGTCGTCAGCTATCAGGGTGACGACGACGACATTACCCTTTTCTAATGGTTTGCGAAAACCCTCTAACGAAGCCTGTAAAGATTACCGAAATACAACTGTACCCTCTCGCTGAGAGCAGCAACTAAAGGACTGACACGTGGCAAAAACAGCACTGATTGTAGACGACTCGACGTCAATGCGGCAGATGGTGGGCTTTACGCTCAAAGGCGCGGGGTTCACCGTGCTGGAAGGCGGCAACGGCCAGGAAGCCCTGGCGAAACTCGCCAGCGCGCCTGGCGGCAAAGTCGATCTGATCATCACGGACCTCAACATGCCCGTGATGGATGGTCTCACTTTTATCAAGGAAGCCCGCACCAAGGCGGGACTTCGCTTCACTCCCATTCTCATGCTCACGACGGAGAGTGGAGATGGCCGTAAGGCGGAAGGTAAAGCCGCCGGCGCGACCGGCTGGATCGTCAAGCCGTTCCATCCGGAACAGCTTTTGAAGGTGATTGAAAAGGTACTCCCAGCGTGAACCTCGACATGACAATGTTTCACCAGGCCTTCTTTGAAGAAGCCGGTGATTTGCTAGCCGACCTGGAAGGCTTGCTGCTGCGTCTGGAGGAAGCTCCCGACGATCTGGAACTGCTCAACACCATATTTCGGTGTGCGCACTCCATCAAAGGCGGCAGCGCCACTTTCGGATTTACGGACATCGCGCACTTCACCCACGGCCTGGAAACGCTGTTGGACAAGGTTCGCAATGGGGAGATCAAGATCGACCGATCGCTCTCTCAAATTCTCTTTGAATCCCTCGACCAGATGAAGGCGCTGCTTGCTGTCGCCCGCGGCGAAAGCACATCGGCGCCGGACTCGACCGCGCTTTCGGCGCGGATCGAAGCCGCGATCCTTGGCCAGCCGGCTATGGTCGCCTCCTCCCCTACTCTCTCTAAGCCGAAATCGGCGGAGGAAGAAGGATGGGGCGTCTGGACAGTCGCTCACACCTACCATCTTTATTTTGCTCCTGGAATAGACATCCTGCGGCAGGGCGGCGACCCGCTGCTGCTGATCGGCCAGCTGGGCAAGGTCAGCGACATTCTCAGCGTTTCCTGCGACGATTCTCGCCTGCCCACCATTGCCGAGATGGACCCGGAAGCATGCTACCTGAGCTGGGATATCGACCTGCGTTCGGACAAGACTTCGGAAGAGATCCTGGAAATCTTCGAATTCGTCGCCGACGAAAGCGAAATTCGCCTGGAGATCACGGGCGAGATCCGCACGCCGGTTCAGTCTGACTTAAGCGTTGTGGAAATCCCGGCGGCCGCGCCAGAGCCAGCGACGCCCATTGCTGAAATAATGGAAACGGCCGCTCCAGCCGCCGCGATTGTTCCGTCTGCGATGCCGCCTATTGAGTCCGCGAAAGCTGCTCCTTCGGCGGAGACACAGACGCTGCGTGTTTCGACCGACAAAGTCGACAAGCTGATCAATCTGGTCGGCGAGCTCGTCATCAATCAGTCGATGCTTAACGAAGTCGTTCAGGACTTCTCCATGGCGAAACTGCCTCGCCTGATCGAAGCCGTCGCCGAGATGGAGCGCGCGTCCCGTGAACTTCAGGAACGTGTGATGGCTGTCCGGATGCTGCCGATCAAGCACGCCTTCGGCCGGTTCCCTCGCCTGGTGCGCGATCTCGCCGCCACGGTCGGGAAGAAGATCGAACTGAAGACTTCCGGCGAAGACACAGAACTGGACAAGGGCATGATCGAGTCCATCGCGGACCCGCTCACACACTTAGTTCGAAACTCCATCGACCATGGCCTGGAGACGCCCGAGGAGCGCCGAGCCGCCGGTAAGCCGGAAACAGGAACTGTCTCGCTGCATGCGCTCCACGAAGGCGGAAGCATCGCCGTGGAAGTCTCGGACGACGGACGCGGCCTCAGCCGCGAGCGTATCTTAAAGAAGGCGATTGAGCGTGGATGGGTGACGGAGAACGACACTCCCTCCGACGAAACACTCTACAACTTCATCTTCATGCCCGGCTTCTCCACGGCGGCGGCGGTCACGGACCTTTCCGGGCGCGGCGTCGGCATGGATATCGTTAAGCAGGGCGTACAGGCGCTGGGCGGCTCGATTACCCTGACGTCCACGCCGGGAGTGGGCACGACGTTCCGTATCCGGCTCCCACTCACGATGGCGATCCTGGAAGGCCTCTCCCTGACTGTCGGCAACGAGACATACATCCTGCCGCTGACCAGCATCGTGGAAAGCATTCAGCCCGCCGCCGGCGATGTCCGCAAGATTGCCGGACGCGCGGAGATCGCGATGGTGCGCGGAGAGGTGCTTCCGGTTGTCCGACTGTATGAAATCTTCGGCTCCGTCCCCAAGGTCACCGACCCCACTCAGGGCCTGCTGGTGATCGTGGAGAATGACAACCACAAGGTCGCCGTGCTTGTCGATGAACTGATCGGGCAAAGCCAGGTGGTGATCAAAAGTCTGGAAACCAATTATCGTAAGGTGCGCGGCATCGCCGGCGCCACCATTATGGGCGATGGCCGAGTCGCTCTTATTCTCGACGTTCCGGGATTAGTGCGGGACACGCTTTCGGGCAACGCCGCGCTGGCCGCGGCGGCCTAACCCATCTCTCGACAAAGGATACTCACATGGCGCTTGAACAAACGCAGTTTTCTCAGAGTGACGCCGGATCTTCCGCCGACGCCAATCAGTACCTCACCTTTTCTCTCGGCGACGAAGAATATGGCGTGGACATCCTGAAGGTTCAGGAAATCAAAGGATATGTCCCTACCACGCGTATTCCGAACGCTCCCCCCGAAGTCGTCGGCGTGCTAAACCTGCGCGGCACGATCGTCCCGATCGTGGACTTGCGCCGCAAGTTCGGCCTGGAGGAGATCGAGTACAACCAGTTCACCGCGATCGTGGTGGTGGTGGTGCAGAACCGGGTGATGGGAGTGATTGTGGACAGCGTCTCGGAAGTAGTTAATATTCCTCTGAGCGACATTCAGCCCGCTCCGGATTTTGGAAACTCCATGAGCTCCAGCACGCTGCGCGGCATGGCCCGCATGGGAGAAAATCTGATCATTTTACTCGATATCGATATCGTTCTGCTTGGGGAGCCCGCTCCTCTCGCGCTTGCGGCCTAAGGGCCATATTCTTAAGTACAGATTTCACTAATAGGAGTTACGAATTATGGCAGCCGCCGCAAAAACAACAACGACCGCCCCCCGCGCTACAGTGCGCAAGACGGAACTAAACGTCGTCGAGGGCGATAACAAGCCGACACGCGCCCCCCGCCCCAAGCTCTCCGTCGTGGGGAGCGCGCCGAAGGCGCCGAACATGCTGGCTTGGGCGAACTCCGCGCTGGACAACTCTCGCTCGAACACGTTCCTATGCGACAAGGATTTCAATATCCTGTACGCCAACCAGAAGAGCTTCGATATCCTGGAGTTCATGGAGCCGAACCTGCACGCTTACAGCGACAGCTGGAAGTCATTCCGCGTCGCCGATATCATTGGCGGCAACCTCTCGTTCTTATTTACGGATGAGCCGCAGGAGTTCCGCCGCGCCGCCGACCCGCGCAACCACCCATACCAGGCCCGCATCAAGACCGGTCCCTGTGTCTGCGACGTTCAGGTGACTGGTATCCGCGCCGAGAACGGCGACCTGGTCGGCTACTCTATCGATTGGGAGCGCATCACGGACAAGCTGGCTCAAGAAGCCCGCGTGCAGCAGCTGATGACCACCCTGGATCACTCGACCGCGAACACCTTCCTGTGCGACATGCAATGGAACGTACTGTACGCCAACGAGAAAGCCGTGGACATCATGCGCTTTATGGAGCCGAACCTGCACCGGCACAGCGACGCCTGGCGATCGTTCCGAGCGGATGAAGCGGTCGGCAAGTCACTGAACTGGCTCTTCACGGATGAACCCGAAGAGTTCCGCCGCGCTTCTGATCCGCGCAACCATCCGTATCAGGCCCGCATCAAAACCGGCCCTTGCGTCTGCGACGTCACCGTCACCAGCACCAAGGACGCCAAGGGTAATGTCGTCGGCTACGCCATCTACTGGGAGCGGATCACCGAAAAGGTCGCAATGGAAGCGCGCCAGCAGGAACAGATCGCGGAGAAAGAATACCTATCGGCGAAGATCGAAGAGATGATGGGCGCCGCCCTGGCCATCACGCAGGGCGACCTCACCCAGCAAATCCCGGTGGAAAAAGATGATGCGATCGGCAAGCTCGCCACGGCGTTCAACGACATGACCGCGAACCTCTCGCAGCTAATCGCTCAGGTCCGTGTCGCCTCCGACAGCATCGTGGCGTCTTCCAACGAAGTCTCCGCCGGAAACGACGATCTGTCGCGCCGCACCGAAGAAACGGCGTCTAGCCTGGAAGAAACGGCGTCCAGCATGGAGGAGATGACCTCCACCGTCAAGCAGAACGCGGACAACGCCCGGCAGGCCAACCAGCTGGCGGCCCAGGCCCGTGAAGTCGCCGAACGCGGCGGCAGCGTGGTCGGCAAGGCCGTCAACTCGATGGAGGAGATCAACAAGGCGTCCAAGCGCATCGCGGATATCATCTCGGTGATCGACGAGATCGCGTTCCAGACGAACCTTCTAGCCCTGAACGCCGCCGTCGAAGCGGCGCGTGTCGGCGAGCAAGGACGCGGCTTCGCCGTCGTCGCCGCCGAAGTGCGGACCCTCGCCGGCCGCAGCGCCACCGCCGCCAAGGAAATCAAGACGCTCGTTCAAGACAGCGTCTCGAAAGTCCAGGAAGGCAGCACCCTGGTCAACCAGAGCGGCCAGCAGCTGGAGGAGATCGTGACCTCGGTCAAGAAGGTCGCGGACATCATCGCCGAAATCTCGGCGGCGTCACAGGAGCAAGCCTCCGGTATCGAGCAGGTAAACACGGCGATCATGCAGATGGATCAGATCACGCAGCAGAACGCCGCGCTGGTCGAGGAAGCCGCCGCCACCAGCCAGGGAACGACGAATGAAGCCAAGGATCTCGTCCGTGTCGTTGGACAGTTCCAGATCGACCCCAGCTACATCGACGCCATGATGCGCGATTCCGAGAACGCCCGGCCCTCGGCGCCCGCCAAAAAGGCGCCTTTCCGGCCAGCTCCGGTCAGCCGGTTCGCTCCCACCCCGCAGCGCTCCGCATTGGGAGCAGCGCGCGCCGCAGCTCCGGCCCGACGCCCAGCCGCGTTCATCAAGAACGACGACGGCTTCGAAGAGTTCTAGGTCCGACAAATCTCCCCGGGAGACCCACATCAGCGCCATTCCAATCGTGGGTTGGGATGGCGCTGAATATTCCGATGGATCGGATCGAAGATTATGGAAGAGCCCGAGCTTACCGATAAAGAATTCGCCAAATTCCGTGACCTGATCTATCAGCTCACCGGGATCGTCATCAACGAAGGCAAGCGCCAGCTGGTGCTGTCACGCCTGACCAAACGACTTCGACTGCACAACATTACATCGTTCTCCCAGTATTACGATCTTGTGACGAACGCGCTGGATAGTGAAGAACAAAGCGCTTTCATCAACTCCATCACGACGAACAAGACGGACTTCTTCCGTGAGCCGCATCACTTCGATTTTATCGCCAAGGAGCTGGTTCCTTCGCTGGTACAGAGCGCGCGGAGCGGCGAGCGCGCCCCTAAGCTGCGCATCTGGCACGCAGGCTGTTCGACGGGCGAAGAGCCGTACACACTCGGCGTCACGCTCTCAGAGGCATTCGCGTCGCATCCCGACTGGGACTGGCGGCAATTGGCCTCGGATATCGACACAAACGTTTTGGCCCACGCCGAGCGAGGCGTTTATGAAGAAAGCAGAACGGACACCATCACGCCCAGCCTGCTGCGCAAGTACTTCCTGCGTGGAACGGGTGAGCGCGAGGGGCATTACAAGGTCCGGCGTGAGCTTCAAGAGCATTTGACGTTCCGTCAGGTCAACCTGCTGGACCCGGTCTGGCCCATGAAAGCGGATACGAAGTTCGATATCATCTTTTGCCGTAACGTCGTGATTTACTTTGACAAGCCGACACAAAAGCGGCTGTTTGAGCGCTTCGCCGCTCGCCTTGCGCCCGGTGGGCTGCTGTTCATCGGGCACTCCGAGTCGCTGCTGGGAATCTCCAGCGACTTCGACGCCTGCGGACAAACGATCTATCGCCTGTCGGACAACGCGAGCGCATGGGAGAAAGCGGCGTGAACAAGCGTTATGAGCAGGAGTTCGGAGAGCGCCGCCGCCGCTCGATTCATATCGGCGGCGTCTGCGCAAGCGGAGACGCCACCGTGGTCCGGACGATTCTGGGATCATGCATCGCGGTAGGACTTTACGATCCCACGGCAAATGTCGGCGGTCTCAATCACTTTATGCTGCCCGAAAGCAGCAGCGGCGAGGCTGTCAGCGCTCGGTACGGCGTGCACGCCATGGAGCTGCTGATCAACGACTGCATGCGGCACGGCGCGGACCGGCGACGCCTTCAGGCAAAGGTGTTCGGAGGCGCGCATGTCCTGCGCATCGCGGAGTCGGCGGAGGGCGTTCCACAGAGCAACATTCGATTTGCGCTGAATTTTTTGGAGACGGAAGAGATCCCGGTCGTTTCGCGAGATCTGGGGGGATACGCGGCGAGAGAAGTCTACTTCTTTACAGACACGGGCCGAGCGCTCCTGCGGCGTCTGGAATCGACGGGGTCCGACCAGCAAGCTCTGGCCGCCGAGATGGCGCGCGAAAAGAAGATCGCCGATCGTCCGGCGCCGCAGCCTTCGCCCAGCGATGACAGCAATATCACGTTATTTTAGACTGCCTGAAAAGCAGGCGCCGAAGAGGTCATTATGTCTGGAAAGAAAATCCGAGCGCTCATTGTCGACGACAGCGCCGCAATGCGTCAGCTGCTCACCCATATCCTTTCATCCGACCCCGAGATTGAAATCGTCGGGACTGCGTCGGACCCATTCATCGCCCGAGAGAAAATCGTGGCTCTCTCCCCCGACGTCATTACTCTTGATGTCGAGATGCCACGCATGGATGGTCTGACGTTTCTCGAAAAACTGATGCGCGGCCGCCCCACCCCCGTTGTTATGGTCTCATCGCTGACGCAAGCCGGCTGTGATGTGACGCTTCGGGCGCTGGAGCTTGGCGCCATCGATTACTTCGCCAAGCCGACCTTCGACACACTCAATGGCGTGTCGGACGGCGCAGACCTAATTATTGAGAAGGTAAAAGCCGCCGCGCGAGCGCGTGTCCTTCCAAAAACGGCGCCCGCAAGGCCCATTGCCGCCGCGCCGTCCGCCCTTTCGGGAGCGGCCGCCTATCAGCTGACGAACCGGATCATCGCGATCGGCGCCTCTACCGGCGGCACGGAAGCGATCCGGGAGGTGCTCTCTCAGCTACCGGCAAACTCGCCCGGAATCGTGATGGTGCTGCATATGCCGCCCGGCTTCACGGCGTCCTACGCCAAGCGGCTGGACAGTCTTTGCAATATCCGCGTGAAAGAAGCCGAGAACGGAGATCGCGTTCTGCCCGGCCACGCCCTGCTGGCGCCCGGCAGCTTCCACATGTCCCTGCTGAAATCGGGCGCAGAATACTCCGTCCGGGTCGCCGAAGGCCCGCCGGTCAACCGCCACCGCCCCTCGGTCGATGTGCTTTTCGACAGCTGCGCCGCGCTCGCAGGCCGCAACGTCAACGCCGCGATCCTCACCGGCATGGGCGACGACGGCGCGCGCGGCCTGCGCCGAATGCGCGACGCTGGCGCCTACACCGTCGCACAGGATGAAGCGACCTGCGTCGTCTTCGGCATGCCCAAGGAAGCCATCGCCCAGGGCGGCGTTCAGGATGTCCTGCCCCTGCAATGCATCGCCGAGCGATTGCTCACGCACAAATAAGAAAATGCCCTCCGGCCCCAAAGGGGCCGGAGGGCGTCTTGGTGTCGTCTAGAACTTCTTTGTCTTCCCCACCATCATCGGCTCAATGTCTTTCTTGTCCCGGTTCATCGCTAGCTGGCTGAGCGTGACGAATTTATATCCACGTGCGCGCGCCTGGCTGATCAGCTGCGGCAAAATATCGAGCGTCTCCTGAATTCCATCATGAAGAAGAAGAATCGCGCCGTTTTCGAGACGGTCGAGAGAGCGCTGGAGGATCACATCTCCGGGGATGCGCGCCCAGTCGCCGGGGTCATCGGTCCAGAGCGCTGTGATGTAGCCGCGCCGGGACGCGGCGCTCAGCACGGTCTGGTTGTAATTGCCGCCAGGCGGGCGGAAAAAGCGCACCGAGGAGCCGGTCACCCGTTTGATCGCGCGATCACACCGGTCGATCTCATACTCCACCATCTCCGGCGTCAGCTCATTCAAATTGACATGGTCGTATGTGTGATCGCCAACTTCATGGCCTTCAATCACTTCCAGCTGAACTAATGTCGGAAACTTCTCTACTTGCTTTCCCACAACGAAGAACGTCGCAGGCGTATGCGTCTGCTTCAATATTTGAAGCAGCTTGAGTGTGTACCCCTCATGCGGACCGTCGTCAAATGTCAGCGCGATCTCTTTGCGGTCCATATTGCCACGGATGATTTTGTTGAACCGATAGCCACGGGACTTCTCGTAGGTGTCCCGCGCGAGCAATTCGACCTGCGACTGCGGGATTTCCGCCGAGTTCAAAAAGGCGTTCGGCGCCGTCTTGCGGATACGGTCGACAGCGGTAGGGTTGTCGTCGGCGTGGCCGGGACGGGTCATCGGCTGCATCTTCTCACGGAATGACAGCGGGCGTTTGCCTGCGGCGTACACGGGCGATATGAGGACGGCGACTGTCAGCATTGGGACGATGGGCCGCCAAAAATATTTGTAACTCATTTGGTCTGGTAAAGGAAAGCGAAGGTACGCGGGCATCCTTGGCGCCTCGCGTTTGATATGCAGCACTGCGATATTAATACGGCGATATTATAGAATAAAAAGTTCCTGTTCGCAATGCCCGCCTGCTCCGAAATCGTTTTCAGAGAGCCTTTTCCACCCGTTCCGGTGTCATAATAAAGGGTAAGCGCCGAGTTCTGAGCGATTCGCACGCTGAAGATGTGGAGTATCGATGCTGTCGCGTCCCAGGCCGGGGCGCTGGGAAGGTAAGTTTTTTTGGCATTATTAGACGATCTCCCCGACGCCGTGCGCGCGACGCTTGGCGAGGCGAGGGATGGAGAAGAGCTGGTTGACGGCACGCTGGTGTCCATGGCCGGAGATATCGGACTTGATGGGAGCTTCGGAGAGCGCTGGCTGATTGCGGACCGCCGCGCGGTTACCGTGGCGACCGTGACGAAGAGCGGCGTGAGCCGCGATCTGGATCTGCCGCTGGAGCAGATCCGCGCGGTGCGTGTGGATACGCTCGTGGGCAGCGGCGCACTGCTGATCGATACAAAATCGGGCGGCGTCGTGGAGGCCCTGCGCTTCTCGGCCGCCCTGGCGCCTAAGTTCGGCGCGGCGGCGCGGGCTCTGGAGGCGATCGCCAAGGAAGAGGCGATCCCCGAAACGTCCGCCGCCGATGTCGAGCGCAAAGTCTGCCCCAAGTGCGGCGACCCACTGCCCGACGACACCAATGTCTGCATTAAGTGCGTGGACAAGCGCGCCGTGCTGCTGCGTCTCCTCGGCTACGCCATGCCGTTCCGGACGCAGTGCATTCTGATCGCCGTGCTGATGCTCGCCGGGACGGCGGTCAGCGTCATTCCCCCGATCTTCCAGCAAAAGCTCACCGACGAAGTCCTGGTGCCGCACAAGCACTTCGATTGGATCGGCGGGATCGTCTTCGGCTTGATCCTGGTCAGTGTCCTCTCCCGGGCGCTGACGATCTGGCGCGGCCGGCTCGCCGCCTGGATCTCCAATCGGATGGTGTATGTGCTGCGAACGCAGGCGTACAACCGTCTTCAAGAGCTTTCGCTCGGTTATTATGACAAGCGCCAAACGGGGTCGCTGCTCGCGCGCGTGACGCAGGACGTCAACGAGCTGCAAAACTTCATGGTTGACGGGATCCAGTTCTTTCTGGTCAACTCGCTCACCATCGTCGGAATCCTGGTGATCATGTTCCGGTACAACTGGCTGCTGACGCTGCTGGTGCTGATCCCCGTTCCGATCACCGTCTACTTAGTCCAGGCGACCTGGAAGCGCCTGCGCGGACGTCTGGTGCGTCTCTATCACCTGCGCAGCAACCTCTCGGCCTCACTGACCTCCGTACTCTCCGGCGTGCGCGTCGTGAAAGCCTTCGCGCAGGAAGAGCGCGAAAAGGATCAGTTCGAGGACCGCTCGGCCAAACTGCGCGACGCGACTTCTTACTACGACATGGGCGTGGCGACCTACTTCCCAATGATCGAGTTTGTGACAACGCTGGGCGTCTATGTGATCTGGCTAGTCGGCGGTCGCGAAGTCTTCTCGAACTTCAGCAATAAACCGTCCGAAGGCATGACCCTGGGTGTGCTGGGCATGTTCCTCTCCTATACGGCGATGCTGCTGGGGCCGCTCCAGGGCATGACGCGGATCGCCGACTGGATGTCTCGTTCGACCGCAAGCGCGGAGCGCGTCTTCGAAGTGATCGACGCCGAACCCGATATCAAGAGCGTGGAGAACGCCGTCCGAATGCCGCGCATTGAAGGCCATGTCGAACTGCGCAGCGTTCGTTTTTCCTACGACAAGAACCAGCCGGTCCTCGACGGCGTTTCCATCGATGTCAAGGCGGGCGAAATGATCGGTCTGGTCGGCCACTCCGGCGCCGGCAAGTCCACGATCATCAACCTCCTTTCGCGCTTCTACGATGTCAAAGAAGGCGCGATCTTGATCGACGGCGTCGATATCCGCAATATCGATCTGGGCGACCTGCGCCGACAGATCGGCGTGGTGCTTCAGGAGCCGTATCTGTTCCCCGGCTCGATCGCCGACAACATCAAGTATGCGCGCCCGGACGCCGCTCCGGAAGAGATTATGCAGGCGGCCAAGGCGGCGAACGCGCACGAGTTCATCATGCGCTTCCCCGACGGCTACGATACGTTTGTCGGCGAGCGCGGCGCGCGTCTCTCCGGCGGGGAGCGCCAGCGCATCTCCATCGCCCGCGCCATCCTGCACGATCCACGGATCTTAATTCTGGACGAAGCCACGGCGTCGGTGGACACACAGACCGAGAAGAAAATTCAGGACGCCATCGCCCGCCTCGTCGCGGGCCGCACGACCTTCGCCATCGCGCACCGCCTGTCCACGCTGCGCAACGCCAATCGCCTGATGGTGATCGAACGCGGCAAACTCGCCGAGCTCGGCACGCACGATGAGCTGCTCGCCAAGCCCGACGGCACGTTCCGCAAACTGGTCGATTTGCAGCGAGAGGTGAACCAGATCAATGAGCTCTAATATCGAAACGCCAGGCGCTGAAACAACCGAAGAGCGCAATCCCTTCGCGATCCGTTTTCTCGAACCGTCGCAAGTGCGCCTCTTTCACAGCGCCCCCGGCGACGCCGCGATCCGCCTAACCATCGAAGGGGAACTGAGCTGGCGCGCTGTCCGCATCGCCCGCGCCTTCCCCTTTTCCGATCCCGACCATTACATCGGCCTGCGCGATGAAGAAGACGAAGACATCGGCATCATCCGCGACTTGAAAGAGCTGGACGCCGAATCCCGCGCCCTCGCTCAGACGGCTTTGGATCGGCGCTACTTCACGCCCAAGGTCACCAAAGTCAAAAGCGTCTCCGAGAAATCCGGCTCCGCCACCTTTGACGTGGAAACCGACCGCGGCCCCGCCCGATTCGTCGTACGCAGCCTGCGGGACAATTCGTTCTCGCTGGGTTATCATCGGATGATGCTGGTGGACAGCGAGGGCGGCCGATATGAATTTCCTGATATTACGGCATATGGGAATAGGGCGTATTTGGTGTTGTCGAAGGTGATGTGAGGAGGAAGCCCTATTCCCCCACTCGCTGCCCGCACCAATAGGGCGTTTGTTTTTCGAAGAAGATGCCCCTCCGCCCCATAGGATTAGGAAGGCCCCTCCGCCCCAATTCTGGGGGACTCGGAGTTCGCCCCTCCGCCCCAATTCTGGGGGACCGGAAAATGCCATAATCCGAAATCGGGTCCCCCAGAATTGGGGCGGAGGGGCATCCTAATCTGTTCCTCTCCGAACACGTTACCCTCGCGCCGAAGTTTACTTCGGCGGGGAGATAGGGCTCATCTCCGCCGTTCCCCGCACCTTCAATTCCCCATGCTCCACGGTCGCGCTCGTCACAGACAGCGGAATCCTCACTCCACTCAAATCCAGCACCGGGTTCAATCGGTCCAGCGCCAAATTTAGTAACGAAGCCGGAAGCGGGACGATCCCCAGATGTCCGCCATCGGCTTGAAAATCAAGCTTGTTTGGCTCGCCGGGGTGCGGGGTCAGATTGCCGCTGAGCCGCACGGTGGTTTGGATGCCGAGGGGCGAGACGGGGACGGAGGCTTCCAGGCTGCTGTCGCGCAGGGTCACTTGTAGGCCGGACGCCTTGCCTTTGACTTGCGAGAGATAGTGCGTGAGATTTTCCTGACTGAGCGAGCCGTCAAAATCTAAAGCGCCGATCTTTTGCAGGGTGTGGGCTTTGGTGTCGAATGAGAGATCGGTGGCGTTTAGGTTGAGCGTGTCCATGGTGAGCGACGGGGTGAGCTGCACCTGGCTTCCGGCGATCCGAACTTGCTTGGCGCGACCTCGGGTGAGGGCGAACGTATCCCCGGAAACGTGGACATCGTACTTTTGGGCGGGGCCGAGCATGCGCGGCAGCGCAGCGGAAATCTTGCGCTCCGCGATGCGCTGCGGCGAAACGCTTGCGCATCCCGCCGACAGCAATCCAAGGAAGATTAAGGGCAGCGCGGCGAAGCTACTTGACGAGCGGAATGTGATGTTCGGGCGCTTTGGGATCATAATCAGAGGTTACCACCAGACTGTCTTTTCCCAGGGATTGTACCAGAGAAAACGGCAGCGAGGGGCGGCCATGCAGTGTGTTGTCGATCAGGCCGGTGGAAAGGCTGAAGCCGATCACCTGCCGCGTCTCCGGGTCGATCATGACGTCCGCAACCTTGCCGACGACAGTTCCTGTCGCGGTCAGCACAGGCCGGTCTTCGATCTCACCCCCGCGCACCGCATGCGATTCCTCGCTCATTCTCCCGTTTTGGATCAGCGCCTCACGGTCCGCGATCACCACGGCGTCCGGGCCGATGCTGGAGATTTGCGCCGCGAGCAGCAGGCTCGGTTTGGAAAACATCCCGCCCACATCCACCAAAAGCGCTTCTAATTCCCCATTCGTGGGAGAAAAGAACAGGTCATCCACGCGCCCCAGCCGCTCGCCATTGTCCATGGCGACGATGGCTGTCCCGCGCAGATTGTGTCCGGATCGTGTCGTCATTGCATGCCTCTTTTCAAATCGTATCTGAAAGAGAAATACCCGGCGGAAGGGGAGGCTCAAACGGACGCAGGGGCGGAAACGATCTTGAGGAGGGTCACCTCGGGCGGGCAGAACAAACGCATCTGCGGCCCCATAACGCCGACGCCGCGTGTGGTGTACACGGGGTGGTGCGGCCCCTGACGCAGTCCTTCGGGATAATGCGTCGCCATTTTGGGAACATGCAGCGGGCCGAAACCGGGCAGACGGATTTGACCGCCATGAGAATGGCCGGAAATCTGCAATGTGAGTCCAAGCGGCCCCATCTCGTCCGCGACATCCGGTTCGTGGACCATCAAAAACCGGAATGCGCCTTCGGGAACATGGCGCAGCGCCCGGGGCCAGTGAGCGGCGTGCGCCAGAACGTCGTCGACACCAATCACATAGGTATTGGGAAGCGTGGGAATCGGCCGGGACATATTGCGCAGAATAGAGATCCCCACCCGCTCGAGTCCCTTGGCGACGGCGCCGGGATGAGCGTTCAGCGAATCATGATTTCCCAGGACACCATATACGCCGCCAGGCGTCTGTGTGAGAGGCTTCAGGGCTTCGGCGCATGGCCCGATCCAATCATTCGCATTATGGCCAGAAACGAAGTCACCCGGCAGAAAGACGACGTTGGGTTTCAGCGCCATCAGCATCGCTACGGCGCGCGCCGTTCTCTCGACCGCACGGTGTCGGTCGCAGTGGAAATCGCTCAAAATCCCAATACGCCAGCCGCTGTGCGCCGCAGGCCACCCAGGCGCGGCGACGATAGTCTCGCGCACTATCAGCCGCTCCTCTTCGACCGTGTGCCCGTACGCGGCGGCGCCGCCGCTCGTAAGCCCCGCGAAGGCGGCCCCCTTCAGAAACCGGCGCCGGGCCGGCGATTTCGGCCGCGCATCCACGATCGGTCTTTCCTTCGCGTTTTTCATTTTAGGCTGTCTTGCTCTCTGACGTAATCTTCAGGATCGTCACTTCTGGAGGACAAAACAGGCGGTATGGCGGGCCGATCGTCCCAATCCCGCGCGATGTGTAGACCCGATGATGCTTAGCCTGCTGGAGCCCTTCGGGATAGCGCTGTCCCATCACCGGCGTCTGGATCGGAGGCAGTAACGGAATACGGATCTGTCCGCCATGCGAGTGCCCCGAAATTTGCAGGGCGAAGCCGGGACCGAGATCATCAGCGTAGTCAGGCTC